>DAONDU010000041.1:0-10519 GCA_035402725.1 Paludibacteraceae bacterium
AAATGGTTTTTCATTTTCTCGGTGGTGTTGTAATGCGGCTGCAGGCCCAGCATCTCGGGCGGAGGAAGTTGCGCCACGGTCTCCATCTCGGGATGAACGATGTTGTACCGCCCGTTGAAGAGCGATGGCTTTCCGAAAATAACGTATTCCACTCCGGTCTTGTATTTCTCCGTCACATACCGGATGCCCTTGAACCAAACCAGCTCAATGGCTTGTTCACCATCTGTAAACATCGCCGATAGCCGTTGTGTTCGGCCTTCACCAATTTTTTCGAACCGCAGGATTTTTCCCTTCACCTGTATGAATGGCATTTCTTCACTGATTTCACTCAGTTTATAAAACCGGCTACGGTCCACATACCTGTAGGGGTAATGTCTCAGCAAATCTTCCACCGTGAAGATGCCAAGTTCCTTGTTGAGTACTTCGGCTTTTTTAGGTCCGACACCCGGTAAAAATTTTATGTCCTGATTAAGAAAATCCATGTCCGGTTACACGTTTATCCCGATATGTACTTACCAAACGGAATCTTGCGTAAAATAAAAATCACAGTCATCGACGTGAGGAGTGTTAGCACAACCAGCGCGGGGAGTGAAATGAGCGGATTGGCCATAGTCCAGAATATGCCGTTCTGAAAGAAAATGCCGATAACCAGTATATGAACCAGATAAATGCCAAAACTGTAGTCACTCACCGTTTTTTGCATCCGGAGTACGATGCTGTTTCTGATGCTGGTGTTTTTCAGGCTCAGAAAGATGGCTGCCGACTGGACGATGGTGTTCAGATTTAAATAACCGTAAACGGTGGTGTCCAGCCTTCCGGCTTTGGTACTTTCATAAAAGGCAAAAAATGTGGAAACAGCAATAGTACCGATAAAAACCAGCAATGCAGTGAGGCGGATGTTGCGCGATACAATGGTGTATTTGCTGATGTAATAACCCAGTACCAGATAGCCGGAATATAGAAAATAACCGAAGAATTTACTCAGATAATCACCCGACCAGCCGTACATGTTCAGCGAAAAATTGCTGCTCACACCACACAGCAACACCCAGGCGGCAAGCAGAAACAACAAACTCCAGCTGCTGAGTTTTCTGACAAACGCACCCAGGAAGGGAACAGCCAGGTAAATAAACAATATCATGTACACATACCAGAAATGTTTCGAGATACCTTCGGTGAGGAACAAATCGACACCCCAACTGATGATACTTCCGAAATCGTGAGGCTGAATGGACGGAGAAAGCGTAAACCACCTGAAAATCCAGTAAACCACCATCCAGAACAAGAGCGGAACAAGCACACGTGTCACGCGTTTTTTGTAAAATTCGCCCAGTTTATATTCCCGGTTGAGCATAGTTGCACCGCTTATCATCAAAAAAACCGGTACAGCAAAACGGATGGTGCTGTTCACTATGTTACCAATCCACCAGTAAAGCATATTGCCTCCAAACGACATTTTTACCACCGGTGAAGATATGTGAATCATTAGCACACCGATAATTGCCAGTGCACGCAGGCTGTCGAGCCACTCTATATTGTTTTCACGTTTAGCCATTAGTCATTTTTATCTCCCGAAAGGAGAAATTCTGCAAGTTTCAGGTCAAAGGTGGTGGTGATTTTTATGTTTTCGCGGTTTCCTTCCACCAGGTTTATTTTATATCCGGCTGCTTCTGCCACGGATGCATCATCGGTGAATTGTTCGCTGTAGGGCTGCTGATAACTTTTCAGAATGATGTCTGAGCGGAAAACCTGAGGTGTTTGCACCAACCGGAAATTCTTGCGGTCCACAGTTCTGCTGCCGCTCCAGTCCACCTGGCGTATGCTGTCCACCAAATCGACAACCGGAATAGCAGCGCCGGATTTTTCAGCTTCGTCGAAGCAGCGTTGTATAGTACCGGCGTCAATAAACGGACGAACACCGTCGTGGATGGCAATCAGAGCATCTTCAGTGATGATATTGAGCGCGTTTTTTACAGAAAAGAAGCGGGCGATTCCTCCCGGAACGACTGTATGGGGTATGTTGAAGTTATAAGTCATACAGAGTTCATTCCATACATCAAACTGAGTGGAAGGTAGCACCAGAATGAGCCTGATGCCATCTGAATATCGGTAAAATCTTTCCAGGGTGTGCATCAGTACCGGTTTATCCCCCAGGGGGATAAATTGTTTAGGAACAGATGCTTTCATC
Source organism: Paludibacteraceae bacterium (assembly GCA_035402725.1). Classification (GTDB taxonomy): domain Bacteria; phylum Bacteroidota; class Bacteroidia; order Bacteroidales; family Paludibacteraceae; genus UPXZ01. Next base: position 2,189 of record DAONDU010000041.1, read on the forward strand.
CGCTCGCCTTTGCCTCCGGCTACAATAATTGCCACTTTTTGCTGTTTCATGAATAAAAAAGTAGTAAGAGCAACAAAGATAGTCTTTTTCGGACCAAATAACAATGAAATAAAATGGAAACTGAACAGGCAGGACTGTTTTTATTTGCTAAAAAACTTGTAAATCGTATCAATTTCATACCTTTGTGCAAATTTTCAGCTTACCTAAATGAAGAGATTTATTTTAATGAACTGTGTTCTGCTCGCGTTGATGTTTACAGTGACAGCACAAAACGGATCCAACTCAGCAACCCCCGAAATCATCAAATCGATTGAAAACGGAGACTCGAAAGTGAATGTTCATCAGGACAGCCGTCTGAACGTACTCCTGAATGATCATGTTAATCGTGAAATTAAACCCTCGGGACCATACTCAGGCCCCGGATATCGTGTTCAGGTTTTTTCGAGCAACGATTTCAAAACGGCAAAATCCGAGTCCGCATCCATCGAACGTCAGCTGCGCAGTACATTCCCCGAACAGAATGTTTACCGGATTTATGCATCCCCTTTCTGGAAAGTCAGAGTGGGTGATTTCAGATCAATTGAGGAAGCGCGCACATTTCGGGCTGAACTTATCAATGCATTTCCCAATCTCAGCAGGGAAGCATACACGGTACGCGAAAGCAAAATAAAAATTGAATAAAAGAAACTCCAATGGATTTGTACGCCAATAACATGATAGAATTTGATGCGGAAAAGACTAAACGTCTGGCCGAGAATTACCGTGAAGCCCTTGCTGTTCTGGGTGAAAATCCCGAACGCGAAGGCCTGCTGAAAACTCCCGAACGGGTTGCCAAAGCCATGCAGTTCTTTATGCAGGGCTATGAACAGGATCCCGAAAAAATACTCAGCTCGGCTGTCTTCACGGAGAATTACCGTCAGATGGTCATTGTTAAGGACATCGATTTCTACTCTCTTTGCGAACATCATTTACTGCCTTTCTTCGGCAAAGCACATATCGCCTACATACCCAACAAAAAGATTACCGGTCTCAGCAAAATAGCCCGTGTAGTGGAAGTGTACGCCCGCAGACTGCAGGTACAGGAACGGCTTACTACCCAGATCAAGGAATGTATTCAGAAAACACTGAATCCATTGGGTGTAATGGTTATTATTGAGGCACAGCATCTTTGCATGCAAATGCGCGGTGTTCAGAAACAGCACTCCATTACCACGACTTCAGATTTTACAGGTGTATTCGAACAGGCAAAAACCCGCGAGGAATTCATGAATCTGATAAAGAGCTAAATGTTTGATGTCCTGTTATCGTCCGAAAGGCTTATGCCCGACAGATAACCAATGCAGTAAGGCAATATCAAACTGAAATAAGAAACATCATAGGTGGAATCTGAAAAAAAACTTCCGTTGATGCCGCGGGTAAGGATCAGAGAGACTTGCGACAATGCCATGAAGATGAAAATAAACAGCGATGCGGTATTGAAAAATCTGTGAAGCCCTTTCCACCTGAACGAAAACGCTATTCCAAGAATTATCATCCCAATAAGCACGTATGTGTTGCCCACTCCCGACTGACTCATAAACGGATTGCGGCTGAAGAATATCCATGTTTCAGTATTCCAGAGAATAAAGGGTAGAAAACTTGCCAAAATTATCAGCAATATACCCGATAAGAATATTGTCTTTTCTTTCAACTTTAGTTGGATGAAGGGTTTGAAGAAATACAGTGCCAGCGGCAGTATGGCCGATAAACGTGTGGAAGCAATAAGCCCACAGATCAGAATAGCAATGACTAAATTTTTCGAAAGGCTTTTCCCTGACCGGTTGAACCATATAATAGCTGTGAACACAAGCAGCGCGTTGCTCAACGCATCGCTCCGAACCATTACTTCCCACCAGTAAGCAGGCGATATGCTGAGAAGCAGGAGGAAAAACAAACTTTTATACCACGAGCGGAAATAATAACGGACGATAAAAGCGGTCAGCAGAATAAAAAATATCAGCCCAAGACCAACATCTCCCATCAGATAAAACGGTAAATTTACGACATACCAAACCGGAAAAGGGGAGGGGTAATTCGTCTCGCATACGTGTGTATGTGCCGCATAGGGGTAGTTTCCCTGAAACAGATTGTCAAGAAAAAAAGTAACTGCCGACCACCTGTCAACATTAACGCTGTACCGGTCAACCTTTATCAGAAAAACGATAATCCCTCCAATAATCAGGGACAAGAGAAGGAAAAATCCTGCCTTTGACAACTGCTCCTTCTTTTTACTTCCAGGTAGCGAAAACAGATACACGATTGCAAGTACAACGATACAGAAAATACCCAATACCGAGTAAGCATTGATGTCGGTTCGGGGTACATATTTCAGGATAAACAGCGCGTTGACAAAAAGAAAAAGCAACAGTTCAACCGCATAAATGAATGCCTTTTTTTGAGGGATAGATGTCATGATATGATCAGGTAGATGGAAATGATACCCAGCGCCAATCCAATATATTGTTTTAATTGTACTGTTTCGTTGAAAAAAAATATGCCGCATCCGAAAACAAGTGTCATAATTATTATGGCAGTGCTTGCCGAATAGCGGCTCAATGGAAAAAACTTCAGGGCAAACGACTGCATGACAAATGCCGACGCGTATGAGAATAAACTCAGTAAGATGAAATAACACCATTTCGACCCGCCAACTGCTTCCTGCGAGGAGTATTTGATCAGAACCTGTGCTGCCACAGCAAACAGAATGCTTAATCCTACAAGCAGAAATTTTCCCATTTTATTCGATGTTTATCGTTTTGTCAACAATGTAAATGGGTCTTGCCTTTTGTTCATCAAACAAAAAACCGACATATTCACCGATGATGCCGAGCAGAAAAAACTGGATGCTGAACATCAGGCCGAGAAAAACCACGATGGTGGTGTATCCCGAAACCGGTTTTTCAATGATTTTCATGATAATGCTGTAAACGGCAAGTAACAGACTGAACGCACCTGATAAAAGTCCGATGTATATTCCAGCTTGTAATGGTTTTTTCGACAGGGTGGCAATAGCTGTAACCGATAACGAAAGCAGTTTGGAGATGGAATATTTGCTTTTACCCAGTTCCCTGTGTGGCGATTTGAATTCAATGGTTGTTCTTCTGAAACCGATAATCTGAATTATTCCGCGCAGGAACCGAACCCGTTCACGGTAATCCTGACGGAGTATGTCGGCCACACGTTTTGAAATCAGGAAAAAATCCGACGCATTGGGTTCAATTTTATAGGGTGTTAATTTGTTAAGTGTATGATAAAACAGGTTGGAAAAGCTGAATTTTTTCGTATCATTCCTGGCCATATTGATCACTTCAAATTCTCCGTTGTTGTATCGTTCGGTCATTTCCCGAATCAACGAGGGCGGATGCTGCAGGTCACTGTCCATGCAGATAACAGCATCGCCGGTAGCATAATCAATGCCTGCAATCATGGCTGCTTCATGTCCGAAATTTCTCGATAGTCGGATTGATTTCACCCGGTTATCTTTTCCTGCATATTCATCAATCAGCTGCTGGGAGTTGTCCGTACTGCCATCGTTGACGAAAATTAATTCATATTCTGAATAATCCTTTTCAAGTGTACCGGCTATCTCCCGGATGAAAACAGGCAGTACCTGTTCTTCATTGTAGACGGATATAACGACGGATAGCTTCATGGCGCTTTTAATCTTAGTTTATCACGAGTATTTTGGTGGTTGTGCTGTGCAGTCCGTCGGGCGATACACAGATGGCCAGATAAACTCCGGTGCTTACTTTATTCCCGAAAATGTTTTTGCCATCCCAGGTTGCGATGCTTCCATTCGAGGTAGTATCACAAACCACATTCCCTGTCAGATCTGTGATTTTTACTTTGGTATCGGCTACCAGACCGGTGATGGTGATGATGCCTGAGTAATTTTCGCGAACAGGATTTGGGTAAGCGTGAACATTGTTGAATATATCGTCGGCATTTGCAGCATCGCTCTGATAGGATACCAGTCCGTTGCCTGTGCCGAAAAAAACTTCACCGGTCACCGGATTGATGGCTATGGATAATATCTCATTTGATAGCAGCGGGCTGTTGTTGGTCGTGAAGTGACGAATGGTTTCCTGTCCGTTTTCCGACATCAGATAAACACCCGAACTTCTTGTTCCGAGCCATTTTCGGTTAGCTCCGTCGATGGCAATTGCCATTATTTGTTCATCAATCAACAGGTAGTCGGCTGCATTTGTACCGTTATTGCGTGGTATTTTCACCCGTGAACAGGTAAAGCCGGCATCAAATGCTTTCGAAGGATTGTTGAAAAGCAGTGGACCTTCGTTGGTGCCCAACCAGACAACTCCGTTTCTGTCCTGTGCAATGGAAAAAACATTGGTCGGAGAGATTACACCTCCCTTATCTGTATCCGGAAATGTGGAATAAAATACCGACTTATCATCTCTCTGATCTTCGAGCGTGCCGTTGTCGTCAAATATCTCAATTCCAACTCCGGCTCTAACTCCCGGTATCCACTTTTGGTTTTTGTTCTGATTTGATATAAGTACCTCACCCAATGTGTATTTTGCCTCCAGCTCTTTATAGTAAAGTCCCATCCAGGTACTATCGGGTTTCAGTATTTTTATTTGTTTGGACCCGGATGTATTAGTAAACCAAACATTCCCTTTGTCATCGAAAATTCCCCCGTCAATACGCATATATTCAAAATTGTCCGGAATTACGGTTTCGAGCAGACTGTTTTTGAAATTATACCATTTCACAAATTCATCGTTCTTAAATTCATAAACTCCGGTGCCGTATGAACTTACCAGAAAGTGTTTATTGTCAGCCGGATCAATGGCAATATCCATGAAATCCAGGACACGTTTGCCTGTTATTGCGCTTATGGGATTATTGCTGATGTTTTTCCAGATGTTGTTTTCATAGATCATTACAGCACCCGCGCGGAAGAACTGAGCTGACCAACGCCCTCCCGGAACTACAAAAAGTCTTTGTCCCGAGAACCGCATCCGGTAAGGTATATTCACGGCCGGACCATCCGGCTTGAAGTAACTTATTTCAGCGCTGGTGTTGTCTTTACAACGTGCCACTCCTTTTGGGTCACCCGCAAACCAGAATTCGCCGTTTTCAGCATCATACAATCCGCTGCGCAGATTGCTCAGACCGTTTACCTCTGTGAGAACCAACTGTTCGTTAAACAGATAGGCTGTTACATCGGTTAAAGCAAGCAGATGTCCGTCGATAACCTGAACAGAGATATAATCCCTCGTTTTTTCAAGGTCCGACCAGATATCGTCATTCCCTTTTATATAAAGTTTTCCTCCCCTTTGCAGGACGAGCCGGCTGCCAAAGGATACCAGTCCCTGAATTTCACCGGAACCGGGTAGGGCGTTCAGTTTTTGCCAGTTTTCGTAATTAATCAGATTCGGATCGGTGGCGTTTGCATAGAAAATATCGGTGGTCGTAGCTGCATAAATACTCCCATTGTGTAAGGTTGTATTGAGAACTTTTACTTCCGAAGCATTCGGTCCGATGTAGTAGGTGTCGCGGATCTCCATCTTCTTCATGTTCAGGGTAATGACCCCGAAATTGCAAGAGAGGTATGCCATATTGTTAAAAAACAAAATATGGTTTACGCCCTTGTTGGCGCTGATTTGCTTGTTGTAGAAATCCGGAAGGTTTTTCACTCCGGAAGCCGACATGAAATCGATATTTCCATCCTGATAGATAATCAGCAGGATATTGTTGACCTGATCGAATCCGATTCTTGAGATGGTGGTGCCGTTAAGTCCCGTTAGTTTGCTGTAAAATTCCATACCGCCATCTCTTTTATCGATGGAGAAAAGCATTCCGTCGCTTACGGCATATATCTTATTTTTCGATTGAACGATCTGTGTAACAGTGTTGTATGCAAAATGCGTACGCCATTTGCCCATAGCAACCTGTGCCTGCAAACTGAATCCGAGAACGATTATACCCAGGAGAACTGTTAACTTTTTGTACATGTATGATTTTTTTATTTTTCGATAAAGAAAAAACAATGTTTTAACTGAATTATTGTGAAGCAGTTATGACTGTTTCTCCGAAGTGTTCTGAAAATATGCCGTAAATTTCCCCATGGCTATTGCACGATGGCTGATTGTATTTTTAACTTCAGGGCTTAGTGAGGCAAAACTCATGTCGTACCCCTCGGGAATAAACAGAGGATCGTATCCGAAGCCACCGTTTCCTTCGGGTTTCACACCGATAGCGCCTTTTACAATTCCTTCGAAGAGTTGAATGTCGCCGTTTTCGATATATGCAATCACCGTTCTGAACTGAGCTTCACGGTTTGTGATACCTTCCATTTCGAGCTGCACTTTCTGCATATTCATGGCAGAGTTGGAAGGTTCGCCCGCATAACGTGCTGAGTAAACTCCCGGCCTGCCGTTCAGCGCGTCAATTTCCAGTCCGGTATCATCTGCAAAGCAGGGAATATTGTATTTTTCGTATATATAACGTGCTTTCAGTATGGCATTTTCTTCGAGCGTACTGCCTGTTTCAGGAATATCGTCATTGCAACCGATATCAGCCAGACAGAAAATCTCTGCTTTTTCAGCCAGAATTGCTTTTACTTCCTCCGATTTGTGACGGTTGTTGGTGGCGAATACGATTTTTTTCATAACGGAACATTTTCGTTAAAGTAACAAAGATAATTACTTTTACAAAGATACAGAAAAATATGTAAAATTTTCCTGAAGGTTGTAATCACATTCTGCCCGGATTTGTTTATATCTAAAGAAATAATGTCTCTTTTTTCTTCCGGCAAAAAATGCTTACTTTTGTAAGAAAAAGAATGAACTTCAATGAAAAGAAATGGTGAAAAACCAACGCTTGGTTTGCAGATATTTAGCGCGTCTGTAGAATCGGAACTAAACCTGCCCATGGTAGATGGCGGCATATCTGCCGGTTTCCCCAGTCCGGCTCAGGATTATATCGATCTGAAGATTGACCTGAACAAGGAACTGGTAGCCAATCCTTCATCCACTTTTTACGGACGCGTGAGGGGAGCTTCCATGCGCGACGCGGGCATTACCGACGGCGATATTCTCATCATCGACAAGTCTATCGAACCGAAAGATGGCGATACCGTGGTATGTTTTATTGACGGTGAATTTACCCTGAAATATATTAAAACCGAAGTGGACGCGGTTTATCTGGTTCCCGCCAACGAAAACTACAAACCGATAAAAGTGACGGAAGATAATAATTTCTGCATCTGGGGGGTGGTAACATACTCCATTCATCATCACCATACGCTGTAACTGCATTTGAAATCATGTTTGGCTTAATTGACTGCAATAACTTCTACGCGTCCTGCGAACGGGTTTTCAATCCTTCGCTCAACGGAAAACCTATCGTCGTGCTGTCCAACAACGACGGATGTGTTATCGCACGTTCCAACGAAGCCAAAGCGCTCGGAATCCCGATGGGTGAACCGGCTTACAAGCTTAAGGAATTGTTCGAAAAAGGACAGGTTCATATTTTTTCATCAAATTATGTACTCTACGGCGATATGTCGCAACGGGTGATGAGCATTCTGGCTTCGATGGCGCCCGACATGGAAGTGTATTCCATCGATGAAGCATTCCTGATGCTCGATGGTATCCCTGAGCCGGAAAAATTCGGACGTAAACTGGTTAAAACCGTGAAACAGGGCACTGGCATTCCGGTAAGTCTGGGCATGGCATCCACCAAAACACTGGCTAAAGTGGCCAATAAGTTTGCCAAGAAGTATCCGGCTTACAAGAATGTCTGCATCATTCAAACGGACGAGCAGCGCGAAAAAGCCCTGAAACTGCTTCCAGTGGGAGATGTGTGGGGCATCGGACGACGAATTACAAAGAAACTGAACTATTACGATATTAAGACTGCCTGGGATTTCACACAGCGAAGCAAATCCTGGGTGCGCAGTCAGCTTGGTGTGACGGGTGAACGAACCTGGCTGGAATTGCGTGGCACATCGTGTCTTGAAATGGAACAAACGGCTACCAATAAAACCATCTGCACTTCCCGGAGTTTTGGTGAACGCCTGTCGGATATCAACTCAATTTCGGAAGCTGTGTGCAATTTTGCCGCATCGTGCGGCGAGAAGCTGAGAAAACAACATTCGTATGCCAATTCGCTGATGGTGCTCCTGCAGACCAATCCCTTCGATACATCCCGGTCTCAGTATTACGCCCAGGAAATGGTGCAGCTCCCTGCTCCCACCAACGATTCCGCCGAACTGGTTCACTATGCGCGGCTGGTGCTTGAGCGGATTTTCAGGGAGGGATATCA
>DAONDU010000041.1:10619-16979 GCA_035402725.1 Paludibacteraceae bacterium
CGGATTTTTCCGCAGGAATGGGTACAGTCCAATCTGAGTTTCTACATCCTTTGTCTTCTCATGTTCAGCGTGGGGATAAGTATCGGTCAGGACCCAAACGCGTTTAAACAATTCAGAAGCCTTTCTCCCCACATGCTTTTTTTACCGGTAATGACCGTGTTGGGTACTTATCTGGGTGTCATTGTAGTGGGATTGTTTCTGCGCGACCGTTCGCTTTCCGAATGTCTGGCGGTTGGCTCCGGGTTTGGTTACTATTCGCTTTCGAGCATTCTGATAACCGAATACAAGGGTATCGAACTGGGTACCATCGCTTTGCTGGTGAATATTTTCCGCGAAGTGCTCACCCTGCTACTGGCTCCCCGGATGGTGAAGTATTTTGGAAAACTGGCTCCCATCTCAGCCGGAGGAGCTACTACCATGGATACAACCTTTCCGGTAATTGTGAAAAATTCCGGAAAAGAGTTCTCAATCATATCCATTTATCATGGTTTTATCATGGACTTCTCAGTGCCGTTTCTGGTTACCTTCTTTTGCAGTTTTTAAAACGAAAAAAGAGCGAAACCGCTCTTTTTACATATTATCAACTTGTAATTCGTGTTTCAGAACAGGTACGTCAGCGATACCGAAAAGACTTTCGAAACGGAAGAAACCTTCAGGTTGGGGAGTGGCACACCGCCCGATGTTTTAATCATATCGGTAAAACTTTTATTGGCATCCTTCTTTACCAATCCCTGACTCCAGTTAGCACCAATCTGAATGGTGCTCATTATCTCAATACCGCAACCCAGACTGTAACCATAGTCAAGTCTGTCCATAAAATCATCCAGGTTTTTGGCTGTTTCTAAATCGGTGACGATTTGAGAGTCGAAGACCGACTTGCCGTTCAGCGCATAATCGCCGTAAACTCCGGCAGAACCATAAATGCCAAGCGCTCCCAGACAGAGTCTGTACCGGAGGTTCAGCGGTACTTCAATATAGTTTATTTCCTGATATGCTTTTTTGAAAGTATTAACCACCCCGGTACTGTCAAAGCGAAACATGCTGCCTTTCTGTGACAGCAGCGCTCCCAGTTCCAGACCAAGCCCCGATTTTCTGGGATTGAGCTGAAGGACCAGCCCTGCCTGATAACCGGTAAGATTATCACTGCTAAAAGCGCCCTGAAGTTCCTCTTTGTTAAAAGTGCGGATTTCATTGGCCATATTCACTCCGCCGCGTAATCCCACCTGCGCATGTGCGAATGTCACGGTCGAGAGAGCGATGCATAATAAGATAAGTTTTGTTTTCATATCCGGATATCTGACTTTTATTATTCTGCAAATATAACGAATAGATTGATTAATTATTTTTTAAGAAACGTTTTCTTTCATTTTCATCCAGATAGATCTTTCTCAACCGGATGCTCTGTGGTGTAATTTCCACATATTCGTCCTCTTTGATGTATTCCAACGCTTCTTCAAGACTGAAAACGACGGGAGGTGCCAGATGTGTCTTGTCATCGGCTCCGGAAGCGCGCATGTTTGTCAGCTTTTTCGACTTGGTAACATTTACCACGATATCGCCTTCTTTTGCATTTTCGCCTACAACCTGACCGGCATATACCTGATCCTGCGGATAGATGAAGAATTTTCCGCGATCCTGGAGTTTGTCGAGCGCGTAAGCAAAGGCGGTACCTGTTTCCATGGAGATGATTGAACCGTTATTTCTCCGCTCAATTTCACCTTTATATGGCTGGTATTCCAGAAAACGGTGCGACATGATGGCTTCTCCTGCTGATGCGGTCAGCACATTGTTGCGCAGCCCGATAATACCGCGGGAAGGTATGGTAAATTCCAGCTGAATGCGGTCGCCAACAGCTTCCATACTTATCATTTCTCCCTTGCGGATTGCCACCATCTCTATAATTTTTCCAGAGCAATCTTCGGGCAGGTTGATGGTTAGTTGTTCTACCGGTTCGCATCGTACACCGTCAATTTCCTTTAGGATAACCTGTGGCTGACCCACCTGCAATTCGTAACCTTCGCGGCGCATGGTTTCGATAAGTACCGACAGGTGAAGCACCCCGCGTCCGAATACATGCCAGACATCGGCATTGATCTCTTTTTCCACACGCAGGGCCAGGTTTTTGTCCAGTTCCTTAATCAAACGTTCGTGGATGTGGCGCGAAGTTACATATTTTCCCTCTTTGCCAAAGAAGGGTGAGTCGTTATTGGTGAAAACCATACTCATCGTTGGCTCATCAATGGCAATTGGCTTCAGAGGTTCGGGATTTTGAATATCGGCAATGGTATCACCGATTTCAAAACCGTCGATACCTACCAGTGCACAAATGTCTCCCGATTTTACTTCGTTTGTTTTCGAACGTCCCAGACCGGTGAAGGTATGCAGTTCCTTTATTCTGGATTTAATCTTTGAACCGTCTCTCTTGCAGAGCATTACATCCATGTTTTCTTTCAGAATGCCACGGTGTACTCTCCCTACGGCGATACGTCCCACGTACGACGAGAAGTCGAGAGAAGTGATGAGCATCTGCGGAGTTCCCTCCAGCATTAGCGGTTCCGGAATGTATTCAATGATGGCGTCGAGCAGCGGACGGATATTTTCTGAGGGCTGGCGCCAGTCGTCCGACATCCAGTTATTTTTAGCCGAACCATAGATAGTTTTGAAGTCCAGCTGATCTTCTGTGGCATTGAGGTGGTACATCAGGTCGAATACCATTTCGTTGACTTCGTCCGGTCGGCAATTGGGTTTATCCACTTTATTGACCACTACGATGGGTTTCAATCCCAGGTTAAGCGCTTTTTGCAGCACAAAACGGGTTTGGGGCATGGGACCTTCGAAAGCGTCGACCAAAAGCAGCACGCCGTCGGCCATATTGAGAACGCGCTCCACTTCTCCGCCAAAGTCGGCGTGACCCGGAGTGTCAATAATATTTATTTTATATCCTTCATAATCGATCGAAACGTTTTTGGCCAAAATGGTGATGCCACGTTCGCGTTCCAGGTCGTTATTGTCCATAATAAGTTCACCGGTTTGTTCGTTGTTGCGAAACAGATGCCCGGCAACCAGCATTTTATCAACTAATGTTGTTTTGCCATGGTCAACGTGAGCGATAATGGCAATATTTCTAATCTTTTGCATTTATACCTTTTTTATTTGAGGGTGCAAAGGTAGTGAAAATCTACGAAATTTAACCGATATGTCTGTATTACTATGCGTTAAATATCAGGAAATAATAAATGTGAATGGATAAATGGCTGATAGCATTCTTAAAATCTGCAACGAAAGAAATGTGGAATTATTTGTTGATACCACATTTCTTTCGTAAGAAGTGGATTTTTCAATTCTTTTTTCGGAGTACAAAAGATGGATTACCGTCGAAATTATCGTACAAAGCCTGAAGCGGTGTGACTGCATCTGACGATGTTGTCGCCGCTGTCATTGCAAACAGGTAAATGTCCTTATCGATCGGAAGCGTGATTGTCTTAGCTCCCTCCGGAATTGGAATTTCGTATTTATACAGATAACAGTACTGATAGGCAAGATTTTTCATAGGGTAGGCGTTATGACAATGCGATGCAAACCAGGCAATATTATCCATTTTTACGAATGGTTCCTCCATTTGTTCAACAGTGTTTTTATCGCGGCTCAACAGGCGGTTGTAAAATTGTCCGATAGTTCCTGTCCAGGGTTGAAAACCTACAGTTATTTTTTTACCGTCGAGTATGAAATCTGCTTTTTTATCTTTCAGGGAGGCTCCCAGCAGGTATAGGTTCTTGTATTTACCGTTAGGTAGCTGGATGGTTTGGCCGGTACAGCTAACCGCATTCAGGGCTTCGTCGGTTTTGTCGCCCATTCTGAAATGTATATTCTCACTGATTATCGTTTCGGGAAGTAATTCAGCCGGATAAGATTTCGAAAGGGTAGCATCCCAGCGATTGGTGTCAGCGCTTATAAAATCGGCGTTATAAGGCAGTACGATTTCGGTTTGCAGCGTTTCCACGGTACGACTAGGGGTTTTTAGTCTGACGGCGAAACTCCGGATGGTAAAGTGACTGAGGTCGAACACCAGTTCGTTGTTTTTTACCGTTGCAGCAGCTATCTTCTTTTCCTGACCGTTAACTTCGTAGGCATCGGCTATGTCTGCCGGGAATTTAACTTTAACGGTTTTCTGGTCCTTACCCGTCAATTCATTGAAGCGTACCAGGTAATAATCGCCCGTTTCCATCTTTTTATAAGCCATCAATCCGACAGTGGGATTGCTGATGGACAGCATGGAAAACGTTTTACCGTTTTCGCCTTCATGTTTAGGTGCTTCAAAAGCCAGCAACGGTTGATTGAAGAATTTTCCCTGCCAGGCAGATCCTCCTTCGTCACAATTGCCTTTATGTGCAAACACCGCATATTTTACATCGTGAATTCCCCAATCCTGTGTGCTCTGATAGGTGAGCCATTTCCAATTCACTTCGGGTGTGTAGAGCAGTGTAAGCCGCAGGGTGTTATCGTCCGGTTTGTCGGATCCGAATTTGCAATCTTCCAGAATGCTAACTCCGTATCTGCCACTTTTGTCGGTTAGGTCAAACCATTCTTTCGACGGAACTTCGAACTGTGTTTCGTGGTTGTTGCTGCGGCTGATAGTGCTGACGCCCAGGTTGTAGGTTGCCTTTTCGTTGCTCGCGGTAAGCGGAAAAGAAGCTTTCAGACTGACGCCTCTCGATTGCCAGTCAATTTTGTTGGTTACTTCAAAACGCTTTCCGGCTTCGCCTGCTGCCAGGCTATAATACTGTAAAACCTCCGAATTCAGACCTTTGCGACGTACTTCGATGGCAACTCGTACCGGGCCGTTTTCGATCACCTTCAACGCTGCATCCTGATTCAGATAATCAATGGCGGCGTGCTGACGGTCTTTCCAATCCATATTCCAGGCTGCCCATTGAGCGGGACTTTCTTTCAGAAATTCAAGACGTGCAGGACTTTTCAGCAATTCCCTGCCCGTTTTTTTGTCAAATATGCTGTAAATATCTCCATTGTCAGCCACCCGGATTTTATAATACTCATTTTCGAGTGAATTTTTTGTAACGTTCAGGCTTGACGGCTCTGTTGCTTTTCCATTTTCGCGCACTTCGAATATGGCTATTCCTGCCGGAGGCATTTTTGCCTGAAACAGGATTTTCAGTTTGTTTGCGTTTTTTCCGGCAATCTGGGCTGGTACTTGTTTTCCTGTATAATCATACACGGCAACCGATGCTGGTACTGAGCAGTACTCGAGTTCTGCAGAAACGATATCTTCTCGTGGTTGTGGTACCGGGTTGTAAACCACTATAGGTCTGCCTATGGTTTTGGTGTTCATCGTTGCGGTAATTGAGCCCACACTGTTTTTCAAAACTTCTGCCAGATTGTTGGCGGCAATAAATTCATCGTTCCAGGCGTAGTTGTATGCTTCGGGAATGCTGGTGCCGGGTAAAATGTCGTGAAACTGGCTTCCGAGTATCAGATCCCATGCGCTGTTCAATTTCCCGAAAGGATATTCCGATCTGCCCCATAAGTCGGCATAAACAGCTGCCATTTCAGACGACTGAGCAAGCAGCTCGTTTTTACGGTTCATGCGTTTCATAAACGACTGCGAAGTCATGGAACCCGCGCTGTGTTCTATCAGCAGCAATTCGCCGGAATAAATCGGAAGTTTCTGTCGTATTTCGGGAGTGATGTCTTTGTACATCTGGTCGGACGAAGTCAGCAGTACACGAAAGTTTTCATCGGAATTATTCTGGCTGGCAATTACATTTTTCACGTCAATTTCACGGGGTGCGCCGCCTTCGTCACCCACACCATAATACCGGTAGTCGAAAGCATAACCCGTTTTAGTCTTGTCTTCATTTAGTCTTTTAGTCCAGTTGTCATCCTTATCCAGTCTTTTTTCAATTGTTCCTCCGTAATCGGTCGCGTTGAGAGCGGCGATGACTCCTTTCTCATCGGGACCGTTCCAGACACCTACATTGAACGGAACGCCCGCTGCTGAGCGCCAGGTAAGTTTCTGGGTTGAGAAACCAAGCAGACCGCAGTGGTTGAAAACGGTTGGCAGGTTGCTCAGAAAACCGAAACAGTCGGGGAGCATGTAATCGGCACTTTCCTTGCCGAATTCGGTGAAGAAAAAACGGTTGCCATACAGAATCTGGCGTATCAGCGATTCGGAGGAGGAAATGTTCACTTCGCCCTCATCGACCGATGAGCCGGAAACATGCCAGCGACCTTCCTGAACGTAATGCTGAACCTTTTTGTAGAGGCTGGGATAGTACTCTTTCATCATGTTGTACCGTCGCGAACCTGTGAAATTGAAAACATAGCAGGGGTATTTTTCGAACA
>DAONDU010000042.1:0-3500 GCA_035402725.1 Paludibacteraceae bacterium
GCAGGGTATATTTTATCAGAATTCTTGGCTCGAAGGATACGAGCATTCTTTCTTTGGATAAAATAACGCCTCCTACACGGTATGTTGTTTTGGATATGGTTTCGCAACTAAATTCGCGGATGTATTTATGACCGTTGGGGTAGTAATTGTTTCCCTCATATTTATGAACTCCAAGGTTGAATTCAGCGCCATGTTGAATGACCGTTTCATCAAGAGAGGATAAAAGAACGTGGTTGGAATTGTCTAATTCCGGGAGAGGCATAACCAATTGACCATGATATTTCCGGGTATTGCAGTCAACCAGGGTTGTGAAGTTGTACGTCCCAGCCCTGTTGGTCCGAATCATCTCTTTGGAAATTGATTTCTCGAGATTCATCAGAAGTGTTTTGTCAAAATTTAGATAGCTCATTTTTCAAAGGATAATATTTAATAGGTTTCCACAAAAATAGAAATAAAATAGGGATTAACAAAAATAAAATGTAAAAGTTTTATCTGAAAATCATTGAAATAATTATTTAATTTTACCGTTGTCCGTTAAAAATATTTTGTTCCATCGCTTCGCTCTGGATGACACGGAATTATAGTGATTTATGAAAGGATGGGGTTGGTTGGCGGCGAAGCCGCCAACCAACCCCATCCTTAAAGACAAAATACTGACTGTCATTTCGAACGAAGTGAGAAATCTAATATATTTCAAGAATTTATAATTTTACCGGACAACAGTGATTCAATTTATAATAATTAAGTGTTTTTCACCCGAAAAATTAAATTCTTATATCATTGCCGATCAGTCTTTGAATGTGTTTTAATTTCTTGTGTCGGTTCTTCAAGCCTGAATTATATCAACTTATTTCTTTTTTATGTAATATCCGGTTACACTTCGGAGGTGAACGTCGATGCAGGCAATCCGGCGACATTCATAAAGTTGGTGTGTATGTAAGGCAGACATACGTAGCGCGTGAGACATTACTTATTTCCTGCCTGAAAATAATATTATGAATACACTTGGTGTGTTTCGGACTTTTTACATTCAGAAATAAATACATCATAATGATTTATGGTTAATCAAAACGTTTTCTGATAATATCTCTTTAATAACTGATTGTGAAATTTTCAAGATTCTCAGAAAATATTTGTTGAAGGCATTAGAAAATCGGTTTTTAAATTCTTATTTTTGCACTTATTAGATAAACAATAAGATTATGGATAATATTGAAAAAAGGAAAATATATTACACGTTGTTTTTTCCGGTTTTAATTAGTTTGTTTATCGTTCTTGTTTTTCTGTTTGAGAGAGGAATGGGTTGGGATTTTTATAAAGCAGGCATATTTCCTCATGATCTGAAAACGTTGCCTAACATTTTTACAATGCCTTTTATTCATGCAGATTTATCGCATCTGTTGAATAATATTATTCCATTTTTTGTTTTAAGTAGTTGTTTGTACTATTTTTATAGTCAAATTGCAAATAAAATATTACTTTTGTCATTAATCCTGACCGGATTTATTCTTTGGGTTATCGGACGTGACAACTGGCATATTGGTGCCAGTGGTTTGGTTTATTCATTGTCATTTTTTTTGTTCTTCAGTGGCTTATTCCGAAAACACATCCCGTTAATTGCAATCTCATTTATCGTAGTGTTTCTTTATGGCAATAACGTCTGGCATTTGTTCCCCTGGGGGAAAATGGATCCCGTGTCGTGGGAAGGACATCTTGCTGGAGGTGTTACGGGATTATTTCTCGCTTTCATATACAGGAAACAGGGACCGCAAAAACCCGAAAAGATATGGGACGATGAAGATGTTGATGATATGGAAGATATGGAAGATGCTGAAATTCAGGATGATTATAAGGATGAAAAGGATGATGCTTTATCAGAAAATTAATTTTAGTCGAAATATTTATGGAAACAAAAAAAACGAATGAGATCAATTTAATGGATGTCATTATCGAAACTGGTAAATGGTTAAAAAAAACAGTTGTTCAATTATTGGAGTTTTCCGGTAAAATACTGATACTGCTGTATAAACACAAAATCATTACTGCTTGTATATTAATTCTTTCAATAGCTGTCGGGCAGTATAAGTCCAGACCTTCAGCACGAAAATATAATATGGAGGGAATGTGTGTATTATATGGTCCGGAAGCAAAAACCATCAGTGAAATCGGCAAGCAGCTTGCGTATTCTTCACCACGCTTTCAGGCTACTTCACTCGCCCGAAAATTATCATTGCCGGATAGTATTGCCTCAAAAGTGACTGGAGTGGAATTTTTTCAGGTGATAGATTATCAGCTTAATCATACTCCGGATTTGATCGATTTTAAAAACAGCCATTCTATGGAAGATACACTTAATCTGCCAATGATTGACTATATATACATGCGGATTAAAATAATAGGAACCAGTAATGCGAATGCTATTGGTGATGCCATGCTGAAGTATATTAATACCAATCCTACCGTACAAAATCAGTATGAAATTCTTAAAGGACAACTGAATGAAAAAATCCGGCTTTGTGATGCTGAAATGTTGCGACTGGATAGTTTGGCAAAAATTACTTATTTCGAGGACAAAAAACCTGAAATCAAATTTGAAAGCAATAAACTGTTGATAGGTAATAATACTATTCAGCTATTTTATAATGACATGCTAACTCTGCAGACATATAAAGCTAATGCTCAGAATAGACTCCTCGATGCTAAGCAACCGGTTGTGGTACCTTCAGGTTTTGTGGTAAATCCAAAAGCAATCAACGGACGAGCAAAATACGGTATTTATAGTTTGATCATAGGGCTATTGTTGAGCATATTCGTCAGTTTCTTTTTAGAAAACCGAAAAAAGTGGGCTAAATACCTACAAAATAATTAATTGGTGTATATCACAACAAAAAAAGGCATCTGAAAGATGCCTTTTTTTGTTGATCTTAATTGCCGAATACAATTCTACCGTCAACACAATCGACCACAACCGGTTTCTCGCTGTTGACTTTTCCGCTTATAAGTTCTTTGGACAGATCGTTTAATACATACTTTTGTATGGCTCTTTTTACCGGACGGGCACCAAATTGAGGATCGTATCCTTCGGCCGAAATAAATTCCATCGCTCTGTCGGTTATTTCCAGTATTATACCGTTTTCAGCCAGCATATTTTTCACCGCGTAAAGCTGCATTTTTACAATTTCCATAATCTGACTTTCGTCAAGTGGTGCAAACATGATGATTTCGTCAATACGGTTCAGGAATTCGGGCCTTACAGATTTTTTCAGAAGTTCAAAAACTTCATTTTTTGTTTTTTCAATCACTTCGGTTCGGTTCCGGATGTTGATATGTTCAAAGTTTTCGCGGATAAGCGATGAACCTACATTGGAAGTCATGATGATAATCGTGTTTTTGAAATTGACAGTACGTCCTTTATTATCGGTCAGCCGACCATCGTCCAGCACCTGCAACAAGGTGTTGAATACGTCCGGATGGGCTTTTTCGATTTCGTCGAACAAAAC
>DAONDU010000042.1:3600-9630 GCA_035402725.1 Paludibacteraceae bacterium
CCTGCAGCATTTTGGTTACCGGTATGCCGGTCCATCGGCTTACCACATCTGCTATATCCTGACTGTCAACCTCTTCTTTTATCATGGCGTTATTACCCTGGATTTCAGCCAGTCTTGATTGATTTTCCGAAATCAGATTTTCCTCTGCTTTTATCTTACCATAACGTATTTCAGCTACCCGGCCGTAATCCCCCTCGCGTTCAGCGCGATCGGCTTCGTATTTCAGGTTTTCAATTTCAATTTTTGACTGTTGAATTTTTTCAATTATATCTTTTTCAGACGACCATCTGGCACGATATTTTTTGCTATCTTCTTTCAGATTTGCAATTTCTTCCTCCAGTTGTTCCAGTTTACGGACATCATTTTCGCGTTTGATAGCTTCGCGTTCTATCTCAAGTTGTTTGATGTTACGTTCTATCTTGTCCAGTTCCTCCGGTACACTGTTCACTTCCATTCTGAGCTTAGCGGCTGCCTCGTCCATCAGGTCAATGGCCTTATCGGGCAGGAAACGGTCACTGATGTAGCGATTCGAGAGTTCAACCGCAGCAATGATAGCATCATCCTTAATCCTTACTTTGTGGTGATTTTCATATTTTTCCTTCAACCCCCGGAGTATGGATATGCTCGATGCAATGTTAGGCTCGTCGATCATGACAATCTGAAAGCGTCGTTCCAGCGCTTTGTCTTTTTCAAAATATTTCTGATATTCGTCCAGCGTAGTTGCACCAACAGCACGAAGTTCTCCCCTCGCCAGTGCTGGTTTCAGAATGTTGGCAGCATCCATGGCACCTTCGCTTTTTCCGGCACCGATAAGGGTGTGAATTTCGTCAATGAAAAGTATAATCTCTCCATCCGAATGAATAACCTCATTCACCACCGATTTCAGTCTTTCTTCAAATTCGCCTTTATATTTTGCTCCGGCAATAAGTGCACCCATATCCAGCGAATATACCTGTTTCGTTTTCAGATTTTCGGGTACATCGCCTCTTACAATACGCTGTGCAAGACCTTCGGCAATGGCGGTTTTTCCGGTTCCGGGTTCGCCGATCAGGATGGGATTATTTTTGGTACGACGGCTCAGTACCTGCAAAACACGCCGGATTTCCTCATCACGTCCAATCACCGGGTCCAGTTTTCCGGAACGTGCACGTTCATTGAGATTGATAGCATACCTGTCGAGTGACTGATAGGTTTCCTCGGCCGATGCTGAGTTTGCACCGGCACCTTTGCGGAGTTCCGAAATGGCTGCTTCAAGCGCTTTTTCGTTTACCCCGGCATCCTTCAGTATTTGAGAAACGCTGTTTTTGACTTTAAGCAAAGCCAGTAAGATATTTTCCAGCGACACAAACTGATCGCCTGCCGAGGCAGAAATCTCTGAAGCTTTGCGGAGAACATCGTTTGTCTCACGGCTCAAATAAGGTTCTCCTCCTGTAACTTTCGGAAAACTTTCGATGGTTCGGTCGATAACTTGCTGAATTACCGACGGATATATACCCATTTTCCCAAACAGAAACTGAATGACATCTTCTCCTTTGTTCAGGAGAGCTTTCATCAGGTGTGTGGTTTCAATACTTTGCTGGTTGTAACTTTGAGCCAGATCAATGGCATTTTGTACCACTTCCTGAGATTTTGTTGTAAAATTAGAAAAATTCATATGCTTTGTTTTTGATTTTTTATTGTTTTGTGCTTTTACCGTTTTATGTTTACAAAATGTTTACCAACCTGAAAATCAGACATATTGGCATGAAAAAATGTTGTTTTAATATGGGTAAATGACAAAATGGCAATTTATGCTGTCAAAATGGCATTTTTATTTTTTTTAGTTTACTTTGAAGCATGAACAAGCCTGAAAATGACAGGAGATTGAAAAAAATGATTATTTTTGCAAGTTAAATCTTGTAAATTAGGAAGATAATGCAGAAAATTGATCACAACATACCTGAACCTACTCTTAGAAGGTTACCATGGTATTTAGCGTATGCCAAGTTGGTACAACATTCGGGTGAACCGTTCCTGTCATCTACCCAGATAGCCACCAATATTGCTGTTGACGCCTCCAAAGTTGCAAAAGATTTATCCTACGTTCAGATTTCGGGCCGGACAAGGGTAGGATATGAAGTGAATGAGCTGGTAAAAGTCCTTGAGTCTTTCCTGGGATTTACCAATACACATAAAGCATTTTTGTTCGGTGTGGGAAGTCTTGGAGGCGCCCTGTTGCACGACGACGGGATGAAACAATTCGGGCTGGAAATAGTTGCAGGTTTCGATGTCAAATATGAACTTGCCGGAACCAGCATCAACCGGGTCCCTATTCATCATATTGATCATTTCAGGGAATTGCAGAAACAAACGCTTGTTAATATCGGAGTGCTTACAGTTCCGGTGGATAAGGCGCAGGAAACGGCAGAGATGATGATTGATGGCGGAATTCAGGCTATCTGGAATTTTACTCCTTTCAGAATACGTGTGCCGGATAATATTATTGTGCAGAATACATCCATTTACGCACATCTGGCTGTAATGTTTAACCGGTTGAACGAACTAAACTCAAAAATTCAGGAATAATGAAGATATTTGCTATTGGTCAGAATTATGCCGAACATAACAGGGAACTTAACAGTCCCGATCCCAAAGAGCCTGTAATTTTCATGAAGCCCGATACGGCTGCACTGAAAAATAATAAACCCTTTTACATTCCCGATTTCAGTTCGGAGGTCCATTACGAAACGGAACTAATCATAAAAATAAGCCGTCTTGGCAAAAATATAGCGCCCAAATTTGCGTATCGCTACTACGAAGAAATTGGTTTGGGAGTGGATTTTACTGCCCGTGATATACAGAGAAAACTGAAAAGTGAAGGAAAACCCTGGGAAATATGTAAAGCATTTGACAATTCAGCTGTAATCGGCAGTTTTTTACCCAAAGAGGAATTTGCAGATATTCAGTGTATCGATTTTCATCTCAATATTAACGGCAATCCTGTACAGCACGGGAATACAGCCGATATGATATTTCCGGTTGATGAAATTATCGCCTACATCAGCAGGTATTTTACGCTGAAAATAGGTGATATCCTATTCACGGGCACCCCGGTTGGTGTTGGGAAAGTGAATATCGGCGACCATCTCGAAGGTTTTATACAGGATAAGAAAATGTTTGATTTTAAGGTGAAATAAACATTTTATATCACCCATTTACAAACATTCTGAAAAAATAATTGTTGAATATATCCGTTATTAAGAGGAGATACATAAAATACGAGTTGAACGCATGAAATACAATTTTTTCGCCCTATTTCTGAATATTATTCCATTCCTTACGTTGTCTGCGCAAAACACGACAATAGAGAAGCATGTGATAAACTGGACCGGAATTGAAACCTGGCAAGCCGAGAAATCCAGCAAAAAAGTTCTTTCGTTTACAGGTGCACAATATCCATTTGAAAATGATTTGCCGTATTTTGTAGAAACGCTAGTTTGGGATAAGAACTACAGCTGCAAGGTTCAGATAGAAAATCCCGTCTATGCCGACCTGACAATCCCCGAGACAAATGTACTGGAAAGTGAAAATATTCCGCAAGAAGCAGAAATACAAACTTTTATTTCGTACGAAAAGGGCAATTCTTATCTCAATGTACGGTTGTTGCCGTTGATAATGTCTGAAGGAAAGGTGAAGAAACTGATCAGCTTTGATCTGAAAATAGAAAAATCGTCAAAACCACTCAAAGCACCCGCATCTGTTCATTCGTATGTCAACACATCTGTTCTTGCGTCTGGTAAATTTGTAAAAATTAAAATAAAAGATAGTGGCATTTACAAACTAACCTATGAAGCCCTGAGTTCGATGGGTGTAAATCCCGCGAACGTAAGGGTTTTTGGCTACGGAGGTGCTTTGCAGGAACAAAATTTCCTGATGCCAAAACCGGACGACCTCCCCGAAGTTGCTATCTGGATGGAAAAAGGCTCTGACGGAGTATTCAATGCCGGTGATTACATCCTTTTTTATGGACAGGGAATTGTTAAATGGAAATACGATTCATCAAAAGAAATGTTTGTTCACACACTGAACAACTATTCAACCGATGCTTATTATTTCGTTACATCGGATGCAGGCACCGGAAAAAAAATTACCGAACAAACCATCGAAGTTCCGGAGAATACAATACAGGAGACAGTCACTGAATTCGAAGATTATCAGGTGTATGAACTCGAAAAGCAAAATCTGGCACAAACCGGGAAAGTGTTTTACGGAGAAACATTTTCGGATGTACTTTCCTATAATTTCCCGTTTTCCTTTCCAAATGTAATCAAAACTGCGACTACAAAAGCACGATTAGACGTGGCTGCCATTTCAAGTGAGAATACCTCCTTTGTTCTGAAACTGAATGATACACAACAACAGACAGTTACTGTATTGAAAAAAAGTATTGACAACTACGAAGTAGGCAAAGATGCAAATGTTGTTTTTACTTATACTCCCTCAGCCGATAACCTGATTTTCAATCTGTCCTATACAAAAGCCACTCCTGTTTCAAGAGGGTATCTCAATTATCTGGAAGTGAACGCACGTCGTAGTCTGACTATGGCAGGAGCGGTCATGTTTTTCAGAAATACCGATTATCTCAATTTCGGAACGTATAATAGGTATCAGTTGTCCGGTGCGGGGCCAAATGTTCAGATATGGGACGTAACCGATCCATTGAATATCAAAAAAATAGTGACCACACGGACAAATAACGTTCTGGAGTTTGTTGATACAAACAGCATGCTGAAAGAGTATGTTGCCATCGATGCAACTTCGGCTGCAGCATTCCAACAACCTTCCGTAGTGGGTGAGGTGCCAAATCAGAATTTACACGGAATTCAGAACGCCGAGATGGTAATTCTGACTCATCCTACATTTGTCAGTCAGGCTGAAAAACTGGCTCAGGCACATCGCGATAAAGATAACATGACAATAGCAGTGGTAACAACCGAACAGGTTTACAATGAATTTTCGTCCGGAACACCTGATGCCACAGCTTACCGTTGGGTGATGAAAATGCTTTATGACCGGGCTATGGCATCCGGTAATGCTTCATTAGCACCCAAATATTTATTGTTGTTTGGCCGGGGTTCGTTTGACAACCGAGGATTAATTCTAAATTCGGGCAATAACTTAATCCTTACCTATCAGGCTGATATGTCGCTGGATGTGGTTAAATCATACGTAACCGATGACTATTTTGGTTTTCTGGACGATAATGAAGGCTTACAGATTTCATCCCACCTGCTGGATGTGGGTATTGGTCGGTTTCCGGTGGTGACCACTCAGCAAGCAGAAGATGTGGTGAACAAGACAATCCACTATATGGAAAATAAGGAAAAAGGCAACTGGAAAAATCAGATTTGTTTTCTGGCTGACGATGGCGATGGTGCTCTGCATATGCGACAGGCTGACAGTATCGTTTCACTGGTTTCAAGAAACAACCCCGGTTTTCAGTACAATAAAATTTACCTCGATTCATATCTTCAGGAGGTTGCAGCCAGTGGGGAGTCTTATCCCCTGGCAAAAACGAAATTTCATAATATGCTGAGTTCCGGAGTGTTTCTGCTCGATTATACCGGACATGCCAGCCAGCTGGGATGGACCAACGAACAGATTTTAACCACTGCGGATATTAAAGAAATGTATAATACCAGGTTGCCTTTCTGGATTGGTGCAACCTGCGATTTCATTCTATTCGATGTTAAGGAAATTTCAGCAGGTGAACATGTGCTGTTAAATCCGGCTGGTGGTGGAATTGGACTTTTTTCTGCTGCAAGAACGGTATATGCTTCACAAAATGAGAAACTTAACCGCTACCTGACTGCTAATCTGTTCAATAAACAGAATGGCAAGTACAATACACTTGGCGATGCAGTAATGAAATCAAAAAATCAAGTTGGGGGCGAAATTAATAAATTATCATATACTTTGCTCGCCGACCCGGCATTGCGGCTCAACTATCCTACAAACTACAAAGTAATTACCGCAAAAATCAACAATCAG
>DAONDU010000042.1:9730-16781 GCA_035402725.1 Paludibacteraceae bacterium
GCGGCTCAACTATCCTACAAACTACAAAGTAATTACCGCAAAAATCAACAATCAGTCCGTGCAGCCTACAGATACACTTCGTGCACTATCGGTAAACTCCGTTGAGGGATACATAGCTGATGATAATGGAAATAAAATTTCCGGATTTAACGGTAATCTGGAAGTTACCATCTATGATAAGGTGCAAAAGATTACCACGTTGAACAATCACGGTGATGGCTCACTGGTCTATCTGGACCGTCCAAATATATTGTACTCCGGAAAAGCTAAAGTTGAAAACGGTGCATTTTTACTCTCTTTTATGGTGCCCAGAGACATCAAATACAACTACGGAAACGGCAGAATTAGCTATTATGCCAATGACTCGTTACTCAATAGCGAAGCACAGGGATATTACGAAAACTTTATTGTCGGCGGAAGTTCTGGTTTTAACCTGAATACCGATACTATCGGTCCAGAACTGAAGGTTTATCTGAACTCAGATAATTTTGTTTCAGGAGGTAGTGTGAATGAAGCACCTCTGTTTTTTGCAAAAATATCTGATATTCATGGTGTTAATACAGTGGGAAGCGGTATTGGACACGACCTGAGACTTGTTATTGATGATAATCCAAATACTTCGTACATACTGAATGATTATTATGAAGCCGAAACGAATAGTTTTAATTCGGGTTCGGTAAGGTATAAATTACCAGTCATGTCTAAAGGAAAACATACCCTGACATTTCATGCCTGGGATTTGCTGAATAACTCATCGCAGAAAACCCTGGAATTTGAAGTGGTCCCCGGACTTACTCCAGTCATCTTCAATGTGTATAATTATCCCAATCCCGTAAAAAGTCAGACACAGTTTGTGGTCGAACACGACAGACCCGAAACAATTCTGGAAACGACAGTTGAACTTTTTGATATGATGGGACGAAAAATATGGTCGCTCAAGCAAAACAGTGTCGAAAATCTAAAATGGAATCGTGAGGATACATCGCTCAGTCATGTGAAACCCGGAATTTATATTTACAAAATATCTATCAAAACAGCTAACAGCGAATTGACATCAAAAGCAAATAAAATTATCGTAACCGGACAATAAAAAAGAAAATTTACGTTAATATAATTCTACATATCCACTTTGTATCGAATTTTAAGAAGTGACAGAAAAATAAGCATTTAACATACCGTTAAACTGTGAGTAAAATAAATTATCTTTGCAAAAAATATAATACATTACAAAACAAAATATTACGAAACAGATGAAAAAGACCAATTTAATCTTATTCTCGTTGTTATTAATCACTCTTTCTTCCTTTGCACAAACATCAGTTAACGATCAGTTAAACCCTCTGATTACCGGAGTTCCATCTTTGACAATTACTCCAGATGCCCGTGCGGGTGGTATGGGTGATGTCGGAGCTGCCACCACTCCCGATATGAATTCGCAATACTGGAATCCAGCAAAATACTCATTTATGACCAGTCCGGCCGGATTATCATTTTCCTTCACTCCGTGGCTCCGGAGTTTAGGTATCAATGATATCAACCTGAGTTATCTCACCGGATACTGGAAATTCGATGATATGCAGTCTGTCAGCGGTTCGTTGCGTTATTTTTCGCTGGGAAGCGTTCGTCTCACAGACGAACAGGGCAATGACCTTAATATGGATGCACAACCCAATGAACTTGCACTCGATGTGTCATATTCAAGACTTCTTTCTGACAATTGGTCAGCTGCAGTTGGCTTTCGTTACATCCGTTCCGACCTGAACAATGGTGCAAATGGTGCAGGTGGAATCGAAATGTTTCCCGGAAATGCATTCGCTGCTGACATAGCCACCTACTATAAAACCCCCATTTCGATGGCTACCGGCGATGCAAATCTTGCTTTCGGTTTGAATATATCAAATATCGGTTCCAAAATATCGTATGATCTGAATGAAACCAGCATTTTTATTCCCACTAATTTAAGACTCGGTGGCTCGTTCGAATATCCGTTCGATGACTATAATAAAATTTCATTCAGTGCTGACGTCAATAAACTGTTGGTGCCCACTCCGGTAAAGCCGATAGGTGACGAAACTTATGAATCGCAAAGCTATATTGATCGAAAAAATGTATACGATCAGACTGGCCCTATTGCCGGAATTTTCAAATCCTTCAACGATGCACCAGGTGGAATGTCGGAAGAACTGAAGGAAATCATGTGGTCTGCCGGTGCTGAGTATGCTTACAATAATCAGTTCTTCGTTCGTGGAGGATATTTCAATGAAAATGCCATGAAAGGTAACCGTAAGTATTTCACTGCCGGGGCCGGGTTTAAGCTCAATGTGTTTCAGCTCGATGTAGCCTACCTCATTTCGGCAGCACAATCCAATCCGCTAGATCAGACATTGCGATTTTCGCTCGCATTCGACCTGAACGGGCTCACTGATCTTATGCGATAAAATTTGTTGAAGATAAATACAGAAAACGGTTGTGTCAGTTGGTTGATAAACAACCGTTTTTTTGTTTAAGACAGATTAGTAAAATTCAAGCAACCATTCAAAAATTAAAATATTAACATATGAAGATCAGAGTTGGTTTTGGATATGATGTACATGCATTTGCACCTGAACGTGAGTTATGGCTTGGTGGTGTGAAAATTGAACATAATCTCGGTCTGCTGGGACATTCCGATGCCGATGTACTAATTCATGCGCTCTGTGACGCGTTGCTCGGTGCTGCAAATATGCGTGATATCGGTTATCACTTCCCGGATACTTCCATTCATTATAAGAATATTGACAGTAAGCTGCTCCTGATGGAAACCATGTTGCTTATTCGGGGGAAAGGTTACGAATTTGTCAATGCCGATTGTACTGTTTGTGCCGAACAACCCAAACTCAATCCGCACGTACCTTCCATGCAGCAGACGCTTTCGGGAGTGATGGGTGTAGATGAAGACGATATCTCGATTAAGGCAACAACCTCCGAAAAGATGGGATTTGTAGGACGACAGGAAGGAATTGCTGCTTATGCTACCGTATTGATTCAGAAACAGTAAAACAGGGTTATCATTTTTGTTAATTGGCCTATAAATTTTATCTATCGTTATTACTGATTATTTAATTTAATTTTGTGTCATAAAAAATCATTTAAAATTAAAATATTATGTCAGTATTAGTAGGAAAAAAAGCACCGGCAGTAGCCGGTAAAGCCGTAGTAAATGGCAACGAGATAGTAGATAACTTTTCACTGGAAAATTACAGAGGAAAATACGTCGTATTTTTCTTCTATCCTGCCGATTTTACCTTTGTATGTCCGACAGAGTTAATCGCTTTTCAGGAAAGAATTGCAGAATTTGAATCACGCAATACAGCAGTTATTGGCGCTTCAACCGATTCGGAATTTTCACATTGGAAATGGCTCCAGACACCTCAAAATCAGGGCGGAATTCAGGGTGTAAAATACCCGATTTATGCTGACCAGAACATGACTGTATCTAAAGCATACGATGTACTGGCCGGATATGAAGAATATACCGAAGAAGGAGAACTGGTTTTTGTCGGAGCACCTCAGGCTTACAGAGGTTTATTTTTGATCGACAAGGAAGGCGTGGTACGTCACCAGGTTGTCAATGATATGCCACTCGGGCGAAGCGTTGACGAAGTAATCAGAGTGCTTGATGCTTTGCAATTTACAGAAGAATATGGCGAAGTATGTCCTGCCAACTGGAAAAAAGGGGATAAAGCTCTCAAGCCCACACAGGAAGGAATTTCTGATTATCTGTCACACTAATTGTAATAACTAATAAAAAAGGCTGTTTTTGGAATAATCAGAAACAGCCTTTTTTATTGCTTAAATTTGCATAAACCGGATTATTTTACAAAATTTGTAGTTTAAAACAAAAGGTAAGGACATCTCCCCCTTTAAATATTTTAGAAATGGATATGACATGGCTTTATGCCTTAGTGAGTACGCTTGTTGTTAGCTTGATATCATTGATTGGTGTTTTTTTGTTATCATTCAAGGCGCAGCAGCTGCATCGGGTATTAATTTTACTGGTTTGTTTCTCGATTGGTGCGATGCTTGGAAATACTTTTTTTGAACTTCTACCCGAATCATTCCTGCATAATTCCGACGCGAGTCTCACAGGTTGGCTGGCAATCGGCGGATTTCTGGTGTTTTTTGTCCTCGAACAATTTCTGCACATGCATCAGCATAGCCATTCCAAAGGGAAAGGATATATTAAATCATATGGTTATTTAAGTCTCTATGCCGACTCTATACACAACTTCACTGATGGGATTCTGATAGGAGCGGCCTGGATGTTTACACCCGAAATAGGACTTGCAACAACATTTGCCATATTGTTGCATGAAATTCCACAGGAAATAAGTGATTTCGGCATACTGCTTCAGGCTGGTTTCTCCAAGCGTAAAGCTTTGTTGAATAATTTTTATGCTGCCTGCACAGCCATTCTGGGTACTATCATCACCCTCGCTGTAGGAGAAGAAGTTGAACATCTCTCCGTTTATATTTTACCGGTCGCTGCCGGAGGATTTATTTATCTTGCCTGCAGCAGTCTGTTACCCGAGATACTGAAGGAAACCACAAAGAAAAATTATTTCATTCATTTATTATTTATACTATTGGGATTATGTTTAATGTATTTTTTTAGTATTCACGGTGGTCATCAACATTGATTTTATGAAAAAATATCTGATTTCTATTATTCTTTTCATTACAGGTTTATCGATTTCAACATCGGCGCAGGAACTCCAGTGGAATTTGAATCTGAATTACTTCTTCGATAATACTGAATTTGCAAGGTCTGCACTATCGAATGACCAAACTATGACAGGGGTGCATTTTTCACCCGAATTAGGAATGAAGTGGGATGAAAATAACTCAATATATGGCGGAGTGGATTTGTTGAAAAAATCAGCTTCAAAAACGTTCGCCGATAACGTGAAGTTTATCGCCTACTATCAGTTCAGAAATGAAAACACGCTATTCAAAGCCGGTGCATTTCAACGGGGAGATTTGCTTTCCGATTATTCAACCGCGTTCTTTCAGGACTCCATCGGTTTTTATCGACCGATAATGGAAGGTTTGTTTCTTAAAAAAGGAAATGAAACCGGATATTTTAAATTGTGGATGGACTGGACGGGTTTGCAGACCAATACAGACCGCGAAACCTTTTATCTGGGAGCATCGGCTTATAAGCAGATAAGGGGACCGTTTTTTGCTGATTTTCAGTCGTACATGTTTCATTTCGCAGGCATGAATCCTTATAATCCGGATATTACTGTATGTGATAATTTGCTTGCTCAGTTATCGGTGGGAGTGAAGTATTCCAACATCTGGGTATTGAATAATTTAATGGCTTCCGCCGGAGTATTATCTGGATTTGAACGTGACAGGTATGATATGAATAATTATGGAACTCCTACCGGTGCCATATTTCGGATAAATGCAGATTACAAAGGGATCGGGACAGAGAATAATCTGTATTTCGGTCAGCCTCACATGGTGTTGTACCGAAGATACAAGAATGAACTATACTGGGGCAATCCCTTTTACCGTGATAATTACTATATTGAAAGCAAGATTTTCTGGAACCTGATTGATACAAGAACAGTGAAAGGTCAGCTTGCAGCAAAACTACATGTTACGGAAGGAAAACTATTATTTGAACAACTTTTCACCCTTCGGGCGTCCATTGGCAGCGATCAGCCAAAACCGAGAAAAACAACCCTTTGGGATTATTTCATAAAGAAGAAAGCTTTGCCCAGAAATAATTTTAATCTATAGAATTAATAATCTTTCGGGAAGCAAGGAGAGAATTATTATTTTGTAAGCATAAAACCAATAACCCCTCGACAGTAACGAGGGTTGTTGGTTTTTTAGTATTTAAAACTAGCTGTCAGTAGGATGGACATGGGCCTGATGCCATATTTGTACGAATAGTTATCCAAACCGTTGAAAACAGAATAGGAATATTCCTTTTTGTTGAAAATGTTATTCCAGTTTAAGTCCAAATCAACACGTTTCAGTTTGTAAGTTGCTCCAAGATTAGCAAACAGCATATTGACCGATGTATTTGCTCCTAATTCATTGTAAGACTGCTCTAATTGGAAATTAAGTTCCAATTTTTTCCCCGGTGAGTAATAGCTTATAAATTGCTGTCCAAACTGACTAATTGCCGATTTGTTTACTTGAGCAGAAGTTTTAATAGCTGTTTGATTGGTAATGTAATTCGCCTTATATACAAAAGTAAGTATATCCGATACTTTTGTGTTGGATTTAAATGTCAATCCCAACGTATTGGAGCTATACGGATATAGAATACCTTGCTGCAAACGTGAAGCATCGTAGTAATTGTAATTCGTTGTAAGTGAGAAGTTTGTTTTTATTTTGCTGAAATATTTCCCTACGTAAAATTCTCCCATCCACATATTCAATTTATTTATCATCATCAAATCGCTGCTGACGGATTGTATCCCCGTAAAACTTTGTGCTATCATTTTGTTTAGCTCTCTGGGGAAATAAGAAATATAGGTGTTGAAAAATAATGAACTCAACGGGTTTCGGTAATTCAATGATAATGAGACTGAATGACTTTTGCTCAGACTGATATTTCCCGAGGATTTGTAATAGTTCCGGTAATTTTTCATCAGAAAAGCATCCATAAAATCGATGTAATCACCTATTCGTTGTGAAAAACGGTAGGACAGGCTTGATGAAAGAAATACATTAAATTTGTATGAGATATTGGCATTCGGGTTTACAAAAATATAGTTGTAGGTATTTGTGCCGGTGCTCTTTATTTTATCATCTTTAAAAAGTACTTGGTCACTTGTGGCTAATCCAATTTTAACTTCTGTTTTTTGTGTTTTGTAGGAATAGGCAGGTGTAAGTTCTATTTTCAATTGTTTGGATTGAAATCTTGAGTTTAGACTATCAGTAAAAACAGTGCCGGATAAATCAGAACTAACATTGTTTATCGAAGCCTCTATCAGACCATCTAATCTTATACTTGATAATCCCCAAAACCAGGAATAATAGCTACCGG
>DAONDU010000043.1:0-16653 GCA_035402725.1 Paludibacteraceae bacterium
CCATTAAAGGGCTGAATGAAATGGAGGCAAACGGATTTACCAATGCAGTGATAAAAGGATTGCTTAAAAGCAATGTATAAACTCCTGTTTTTCATGTGATGCATACCTCTAATTAATAAAGTGCAGATTAACAATCACATAACAATTATAAAATGATTACACAAGACCAACTTAAAGAAGTGTTGGAACGCGAGGACGCGTTGAGGAGGTATCTTTGACATCGATACCAAGTTAATACAAATAGAAGAAGAAGAACTGCGCACACAGACGCCTGATTTCTGGGACGATCCGAAAGCTGCCGAGATGCAGATGCGTAAAGTGAAGGAACTGAAAAAATGGATTGAAAGCTACTACGAAGTGAAAGCTGCTGCTGATGAACTCCAGCTGGCTTTTGACTTTTTCCGCGAAGAAGCTGTCACCGAAGAGGAAGTGGATGCTGCATACACGCATGTTACGATATTGCTGGAAGCTATTGAAATGAAAAATATGCTTTCAAATGAGGAAGATTCACTTGGAGCAGTGATTAAGATTGTTGCCGGTGCCGGTGGAACTGAGGCTCAGGATTGGGCCGATATGCTTTTCAGGATGTATCAGCGTTACTGCGAAAGGCAGGGATACAAATGTGAATTGACCAACTATCAGGGAGGTGATGAGGCTGGTATTAAAACCGTAACCATCCAGGTAGAAGGTGATATGGCTTACGGATACCTTAAGAGCGAAAACGGTGTTCATCGTTTGGTGAGGGTATCGCCGTTCAATGCACAGGGTAAGAGAATGACATCTTTTGCTTCAGTCTTCGTTGTTCCACTGGTGGACGATACCATCAATATTGAAGTTAATATGGCTAATCTGAGCTGGGATACATTCCGTTCGGGAGGTGCCGGTGGTCAGAATGTAAATAAGGTAGAAACCGGTGTTCGACTACATTACAAATACATTGATGAGCAAACGGGCGAAGAAAAAGAAATAGCCATTGAAAATACCGAAGGTCGTACTCAGCTGGGTAACCGTGAGAATGCCATGAGGCTTTTACGTTCTCAGTTGTATGAAATGGAACTTGAAAAACGCCGGGCTGCTCAGGCTGTGGTGGAAGCCGGTAAGAAAAAAATCGAGTGGGGCTCACAAATCCGGAGTTATGTGTTTGATGACCGACGCGTGAAGGATCACCGTACCAACTATCAGACATCGGATGTAACCGGAGTGATGGACGGGAAAATCGAAGAATTCATCAAAGCTTATCTGATGGAATTTGGCCGGGAAGAGAAAGTCGGTTAATTGAATATAACTCAATAAAAAAACAACAGAGGATGACTGATAAGCTATCCTCTGTTATTTTTTAAATATTTCGAAAAGATTTATTTTCCAACGAGTTCCATCGTGTCCGAAGCAATCATGTATTCTTCATCAGTGGGAATTACCACCACCTTAACCCTGGAATTCGGAGTGCTGATCAGAAGTTCTTTACCACGGACTTTGTTTATTTCAGGATCAACTTCAATACCCATAAAACTCAGTCCTTTACAGACCCGTTCACGGGTAATTGTCTGATTTTCACCCACACCTCCCGTGAACACAAGAACATCAAAACCGTTCAGCGCTGCTGCGTAAGAGCCAATGTATTTTTTAATACGGTATTCATACATCTCAAGCGCCAGTTTTGCACGCTGATTGCCTTCAGCTATCGCGTTTTCAATATCTCGCATATCGGATGAAATACCTGATACTCCCAATACTCCGCTGTGTTTATTGAAAAGTGTGGTAGCAGCACCTGTGCTAATCATTTCTTTTTCCATCAGATAGGTTACTACTCCAAGGTCAACATCACCCGAACGGCTCCCCATCATCAGTCCTTCTACCGGTGTGAAACCCATGGATGTATCCACTGATTTTCCGTTTTCGATAGCAGTAATGGAACCTCCATTGCCAATATGGGCTGTGATGATTTTTGTGCTTTTATAATCGAGGCCGAGAAATTCACAGGCTCGTTTTGACACATACCGATGACTTGTTCCGTGAAATCCGTAGCGGCGGATGCCATATTTTTTATACAGTGAATAAGGAATTCCGTACATGTATGCATATTCGGGCATAGTCTGATGGAACGCTGTATCGAATACTGCCACCTGAGGAACCTGAGGAAGTAAGTCGCTGATGGCGTTGATACCGGCAAGATTGGGTGGATTGTGCAAAGGAGCAATTTCAATACAAGCTTCAATGTTACGAATTACATCATCAGTAATGAGTACGCTCGAGTTGAATTTTTCACCACCGTGTACCACGCGGTGTCCAACGGCGTCAATTTCTTCCATATTTTTAATGCAGCCATGTTTTTCGCTTGTGAGTACTCCCAGGATATATTCAATAGCCAGCTGATGTTCAAGTACTTCACCTTCGAGAATTACTTTTTCTCCATTTTGCTTGGTATGTTTGAGGAATGAGCCTTTCATACCTATTTTTTCCACACCTCCCGAACCAAGAACTTCCTTGCTGTTCATGTCCAGCA
Source organism: Paludibacteraceae bacterium (assembly GCA_035402725.1). GTDB lineage: Bacteria > Bacteroidota > Bacteroidia > Bacteroidales > Paludibacteraceae > UPXZ01. Next base: position 2,504 of record DAONDU010000043.1, read on the forward strand.
GTTTATATTTTACCGACGAACTGCCACAGTTTAATACTAATATTTTCATAACTTTCTGTCCTCCATTATTTTATAATATTTCCCATGTCGTCGTAGGTATAAAACCCTTTTTTGGTGCTTATCCCGAAATGTTTTGCGCGATACATCCGTAGTAAAACAGGAGAAGGTTTGTATTTTACATGCCCGTATTCATCATACATATTTTCAAGCAGTTTCACGATTTTTTCTATTCCGAGCCGGTCAGCTGTTCTGAATAGTCCCTGCCGGTGTCCAAATCCAATTGTCATGATATGGTCAATATCTTCAGCATTTGATATATTTTCCATCAGGATAGAGCATGCTTCGTTGAGCTGTGTCAGGAAAAGGCGAATGCTCACAAGTCCTGCCGATTCGACAACGGGGACAAACTGATAATTGATCAGTCGGGCAAACTGACATACTTTTTCGTAAGTTGCGTCCGATGTTTCCAGACCCCGTACAATTTCTATCATTTGCGAATCCGGAACATTTGACAGAAAATGCAGTCCAATACAGCGGCTTTTATTTTCAAGATCAGATGCCAGGTCTGATACAATGACGGTAGTTACGTTCGAAGCTATAATAGCCTGAGGTGACAAAACTCTTTCCAGGTGTTTGAATACTTCTTTTCGTTGTTCTACTCTGCGTTCACCGGTAAGGTTATTGTAACGAATAGCTTCAATTACAAAATCACAACCGTGAAAATCTTCGTAGTCCATGGTTCCTTTGATACGACTCAACGTGGCTTTTTTCTCGCTTTCGGTTAACCCCCAACCTTTAATTTTGCGGTCCAGTTTTGCTTCAACGCGGGCGTAAGCATTGGCAATTCTTTCTTCCGAGGGTTCCAGAAAAATCACTTCCATTCCGTGTGAAGCTGCTGCTGTGGCTATCACACTACCATCTTTTCCGCAACCAACCACTCCGATTTTTGTAAAAAGTGTTTTTTTGTGATTGCGTTTGCTTAAACCATATTTTTCAATAGGTTCTTTTATTGGTTCTGCCATTTTTTATTCTAATTATTGAATTTGTTCTATAGCAATAAAAATTGAAATCTCGTTATATACTGATTGACAGGCTGCTTATTTTTTCATAGCCAGATTGGCCGTGATCGTAATCATTCGAATGATATCCTCCACCGAACATCCGCGCGAAAGGTCATTAATCGGCGCTGCAATACCCTGTAGTACAGGACCGATTGCCTGAGCGCCTGAAAAACGTTCTACCAGTTTATAGCTGATATTTCCGGCTTGCAGGTCGGGGAATACCAGTACATTGGCATTGCCTGCAATGGAATTACCGGGCGCTTTGCTTTGTCCGACAGAAGGAACTATTGCTGCATCAGCCTGAAATTCTCCGTCGAGCTGAATTTCGGGCGCCATTTCTTTGGCTATCCGGGTAGCTTCAATCACTTTATCAACCAGTTCGTGCTGGGCGCTGCCTTTAGTTGAAAAACTAAGCATTGCTACGCGTGGTTCAAACCCACCCAGAACTTTGGCTGTTTCAGCTGTGCTGACAGCAATCTGTGCCAGTTCATCGGCAGTAGGATTTGGATTGACTGCACAGTCGGCAAATACGAGTAATCCGTTTTCGCCATATTCCGGTTTGGGAGTGAACATGAGCAGCGCCCCTGAAACTATTTTTATACCCGGTTTTGTTTTTACAATCTGAAATGCGGGCCGTAGTACATTACCTGTTGTGTTGCGGGCTCCTGCAAGTTCTCCGTCAGCATCTCCGTTTTTAATCATCAGACAAGCCAGATATAGTGGATCTTTCGCCAGTGCAACAGCTTCGTCTGGTGTCATTCCTTTCGATTTGCGGATTTCATACAGCAGGCTTGAATACTTCTCCATTTCCGGATAAGTTTCCGGATCAATAATCTGAGCCTCGCTGATATATTGAAGGTTGTTTTCGACTGCTAATTGTTTAATTTCATTTTCATCTCCGATAAGTATAAGCTTAGCGGCTTTTTCTTTCAGGATAAAATCGGCTGCTTTGAGTGTACGCAATTCGGTTCCCTCGGGCAGTACAATGCGTTGTACGTTTTCTTTGGCCCGTTGCATGATATCTTCTAATAGTTTCATAGCTGAAATGTATTTTGTTGTTAATCAGTTGATGTCTGAAGGACTGAATTAGTTTGAAATTCAGCGAATTAGGCATTTGCTCCTGCATTGAAGCAATGGATTATTGTGTGCCTGCAAAGGTACAATGTTTTTGCGAAATTGCAATGTAGAGTTTGCAATTTTTTGAAATATAGTGTATTGTTATACGCGATATTAATTGTAATTTTGGAACCGATAAACTTTCATATTTTGCAGGTAATTATTTTCATTACGCGTTTTATAACCTGAAAAACCAGAATCATGAGAACAAAAAAATTATTAACCGCAGCGGTAGTGATTTTTACCACCATTTCGTGCAACCAACAAAAAGTTACAAATATTTTGAAACAGACAGATTTCCAGAAGCCCCCTGTGGCCGATATTAAACCCGAAACACTCACAAATTTCGGGCAAGTGAGAATAGATAACTATTACTGGATGAAGGATAAAAACAATCCGAAAGTGATAAATTATTTGAAAACAGAGAATGCCTATACCGATACTGTGATGGCATCGACCAAAGATCTGCAGAAGAAAATTTACGATGAGATTATCGGACACATCAAGGAAGACGACCAGTCGTATCCCACGTTGTCAAATGGCTATTATTACTATACCCGTACCGAAAAAGGCAAACAATACCGCACCTACTGCCGCAAAAAAGGATCGGAAAAAGCTGCTGAAGAAATTATCTTTGATGTCAACAAAATGGCCGAAGGTAAACCTGCATATATGTTTGAAGGGTACGATATTAGTCCCGACAACAGACTGGCCGGTTATTTTTTCAACGAAACAGGTTCATTTGCCGATTATATCCTGAAAATCAAAGATCTGACAACCGGAAAAGATTTGGACCTAACCATCAAAGGTGCATCCTCCTTTGCCTGGGCTAACGATAGTAAAACACTGTTTTACACCCTGATTGATCCTGTAACATTACGATCGTACCGCGTTTACCGGCAGGTGCTGGGCAACCCGAAAGCTAACCTGATTTACGAAGAAAAAGATGCAAAATTCTCCCTGGGTGTTTCCGATTCCAAAACAAAAGATTACATATTCATCAGTATCAACAGTACAACCACTTCTGAAGAGCGATTTGTTTCTGCCAATAAACCCACAGAAACATTCAAAGTCTTTATGCCACGTGTCAAAGATGTGGATTATTCTGTTTTTACACATAAAGACTACTTTTTTATCCGGTACAAGGACAAACAAAATCTGAATGGGAAACTCTATCAGGTTGTTGTGAAAGACTATGCCGACCGTAAAGCCTGGAAAGAAATAATGCCTCATGATAAGGATGTGCGGATTGAAAATTTGAACGTGCAAAAGGATTATCTGATTATTGAAACCCGTAAAAACGGTCTGGCAAATCTCGAAATCCGAAATCTGAAAACCGGAAAGAAGGAATTTATCAATTTTCCCGAACCTGTGTACACGGCTTCTTCCAGTGGAAATCCCGAATACGACGCAGCAACTTTCCGTTACACCTATACTTCGCTCAACCGTCCTGCCACTTTATACGAATTCAACTGTCAGACTTCCGAAACCAAAAAACTGAAGCAACAGGAAATTCCTTCCGGTTTCAACCCCGATGACTATAAGGTGGAAAGGCTGTGGGCTAATGCAGAAGATGGAACGAAAATCCCGATGGCGATTGTTTACAAAAAAAATCTGAAGAAAAAAGGTAAAAATCCAGCTTTGCTTTATTCGTACGGAAGTTATGGCATGAGCTCAGATGTTTATTTCAGCGGCAGTTTCTATAGTCTGATTGATCGTGGCTTTGTGTTTGGCATTGCACAGATACGAGGAGGCAGCGATATGGGCGAACAGTGGTATGAGGACGGAAAACTGCTGAAAAAGAAAAATACATTTACTGATTTTATCGCCTGCAGCGAAAAACTGATTGCCGATAAATATACTTCTGCCGACAAACTTGCCGCGATGGGTGGCAGCGCGGGAGGCTTGCTGATGGGAGCAGTAGCTAATATGCGTCCCGATTTGTATCAGACTATTGTTGCTCAGGTACCTTTTGTCGATGTGGTAACTACCATGCTCGACGAAACACTTCCACTCACTACGGGCGAGTACGAAGAATGGGGAAATCCAAATGAGGTGGATTATTTCCGGTATATGCTTTCTTACTCCCCCTACGATAATATCAAAGCTCAGAATTATCCGAATATGCTCGTTACAGGAGGTATTAACGATTCACAGGTTTTATTCCACGAACCAAGTAAATACACGGCAAAACTTCGCGCACTCAAAACAGACGATAATATACTGATTTTACATATGAACATGGATTCTGGTCATGGTGGCGCTACAGGCCGTTATGACAGCATTAAGGACACTGCTTTCGAACTGGCATTTATACTGAACCGGGTGGGTATCAGTAAATAAATTCTTCAATTGACAACAGAAACATCAGAGTATTAACTGTCTGTGTTTCTGTTGTTCATTATTTTAAAATTTCCATTTAAGTAAAAACCGAAAATCGGTTTTCCGGTTGCCCTGAATTTCTTCGTTGCTGCTGCTGATTGTTGTGCGGTCGTCGGCATATACTGTTTGAGCCAGCTTGATCCATAGTGAAAGATTGCGGCTGACATCGTAACGCATATTGAGGTAATAGCGGGTTCCCTGCCCGTATGCCATCGGGATGGAGAAAGCATAAAGCACATCTTTTTCGTAAGTGTAAATCCGGTTTTCAAAATTCTGAGCATCAAAAATATGTAATCTCAGGTCGAGGGTTAACGGTACTTGCAGAAAACTATAACTCACGTCCTGCAGTGCTGAAAATCCATATCCGGGTGTATTTACTCCATCGCTGAATCCGTTAACATCCAGTTGATTTTTGAATTTGAACCGTCCGAACGAATAATTCAGCTGGTAACGAGCCTGCCATTTTGGCTGTGATAGTACAACCGGCATGGTGCTTAAAGTGTCCGTAAAATTATGACTTTTTTCTTCGAGTTTGAAACGCCATAGCATCGCCACGTTTCGCTTCGGAGCGTAATCAGCCTGTATCAGCATGTCTTTTCCGATGGATGGAGCATAAATGCCAAATTTTGGCCATCCGAAACGATAGCTGTCTATGTAAGCGGATAATTTCCAGAATTTTACAGGCTTGACTTCTGCTCCTATATACATGCCGCTTTCATTATTTACCCGGGATGTTTCTGAAAAAGTATTGGCATATAACGCGTCATAATCTTTAGAAAAATACCGGTACAAAGCTACCAGACCTACCCGGGATACCGGAGAGAAATTCAGACTGTTGACGGTTGCAAGCGAATAGTTATCCATAATGGCTGTTTCGCCTGAAAAATTCAGTTTTTGCCATCTAAACCGGTAGTTTATACTTCCTGCTGTTTGTTTATTGCCTGAAAAATAAAAACGGTTATAGATATTTTTCTCGGGCGTCAAGCTTTTATCCAGATTGATATGAACCAGCGTAGCTCCAACCTGAAACCAGGAATGTGTGAAGCTGATATTACCACCCAAAACTTGCTCATTTACTGTGTGTTTGGTTTTCAGATTGTCGTTTGTGCGGTGCAGTCCGTCGCGAAGTATTGTCGGAAAACTACCGTTTATCGTATCGCCGTCAAGCATTTTATTAGAGTAAAAAGCAGTCAGATCGGTTTTTCCTAGTTTGAAAGTGATGCCACCTCCTCTGAAAAAACTGGATTCATTTGTCGAACTGTATTTTTTCAAACCACCCGAACGTGGATTGACCTGTAACACATAAGCTGATTTACCCATTGAGAAATCGGTACGCATTACCAGTCCCTGCCCGAAATTAGCTCTGTAGTCACCAATAACCAGTGTTTTCATTTTGCCAAAATTTTTCAGTTCGGCGTAAGCTGAGTAAAAATCATAACCTTTGTGTTGGTTGCCCCAAAACTGTTCCCCGGCATCTTTTTCTGCCGTATATCCGGCTTGAATTCGATTACGGAAGTGAAAGCGATATTTCAGGTAAGAATAGAACGGATCTCCCAGATATTTCTTTGAATTTTGATTGCTTGTCTCTTTGTCTTCTTCGGGCAAGTATCTATATCCCTCTTTTGTTTCCAGACCCCGGTCAAATCGCATATATAGTTCGTTTTTGCCATACCGCATTAAATCTCTCATGTATATTTTCTGGAACTTGCTCTCACATTCACCAATACTTACAAACGGTAACATATGACGGATATCTGTCATGTCCAGACCATCAATCAACTGCAGTTCGTATATGGAGTTTAATGGAGTACATTTGTAGAGATAGTAAAGTATGTTTTGAATCTGATAGTCGGAAAGAAACTGAAGTTTTTCAAGTTCTTCCTTGTTCGTGTTGTTCAGGTTAACCGGATTTTCAGCAAGTTCAATCAAATCTTCATAAAGACTGGTGAAGTCAATTTCCGTTTCAGCATCTTCCGAAACCTGTTCGTATATGTCGGCAATTATTTGCTCGGTGTTGTCACGCACATCCTGAGCCTGCACTCCAATTGTCAGTACACAAATCAATGAGACTATATATGTTTTTTTCTTCAGTTTCATAGCCTAATCAGAAACGATATTTCAGATTTGCCAGTGTATTCAGACCCAGAAGCGGATGAAGTTCGCCGTTGAGGTTAAAATGTAATTTGTCCAGGTGTAAACCAAATCCGATGCTGGGCACCAGGTAATCACTACCGTAAGCTCCAAGTTTGACAGTAAGCTGCCGGAGCATAGTATATTCAAACCCCGTGGCAAAACGAAAATCGCTGCTCACTTCCTTGTCAATCTGAGTAAGCCATACAAGATTTTTGGAAAATTCGTAATTAGTACCTATACTATATATGGTAGGAATTCTTTTTTGCGAATTTTCGGTTTTAATAATTGCTTGAAAAGGATTGAAAGCCTGAAAACCAATAGTCAGACGAGGAAGAATGTGTGATGAAATGCCTGCCTGAGGGAACAATGCACCTCTATATCGGCTTTCCTCACCTGCGGAGAAATAGGCTGTATAATAATTAAACTGAAGACCCATTGAAAATTTGTCGCTGAAATTACGGGCAAATCCGACACCGGCAATCATCTCATTGTAAAGCGAATAGCCAAAATAAGAGAACGAAAGACCTATATTGAAGTATTTTGCGTTTAACCCTGCCTGAGCGCTCTTCCAGCTCATTTCCCGGATCATGGAGTGGTTTTCATACTGCATGGAAAGCTCAATATGATCGATATAGGCCAGCGAGGCAGTATTCCGAAAGGCGCTCCAGTCATTTTCAACGGCTACAGAAGCATCAGCTATAGAAGAAGATGACGGAACAACCGGCGCTATTTGAGCGTTTATATTATTGATAAGGCAAGTGGCTGACAGTAAAGCAAAACAAATCTTTTTCATGAATTTAACAGATTATTGTATGATGTGCGAGTCGACCATGCGGGTTCAGGCAATATAATCGACACGTTAAAAATAAGAGAATTTTCAAAAATATAAAAATAAATCAAAAAAATGTTTATACTTCGACGAAATAATTTGGAATAAAATTTGTTATTTAGTTGTAGAACTTGTAAATATCAGTTACTTTTGCATCGCTAAATATATGAAACTAAACACTACAGTCTTGAAAAAAAGATTGAAAATATCAACTATTATCCTGCTTACATTTGCCTCAGTGGCACTTTATGGTCAGGGTAATCCCTCTGTTCCGAATGGAAAATTTTCCTTTTCGACCGTAATGGAGAGAGTGATTGCTGACGGAGATACTCTTTATGTAGATTATATCCGCGAGGTTTATATATATCCTCCCATGGTTTTTACCAGCAAAAATCAGGAAAAATTTTACTGGCGAACTGTTCGTGATGTCAAGAAGGCTCTTCCTTATGCCCGGTTGGTTTCGTACGAGATAACACATGTAAACGCGGAACTGATGAAATTGTCGACAGACAGTGAAAGAAAGAAATATATCAGTCAGTATAAAAAAGAAGCTTTCAGAAAGTATGAAAAAGATCTGCGTAAGCTGACTGTTAATCAGGGGAAAATGCTGATGAAACTCATTGATCGGGAATATGAAGTGAATACTTACGACCTGGTTAAGGGCTATCTGGGGAGTGTTCCCGCATTTTTCTGGAATTCTGTTGCCAGTTTGTTTGGATCTACTCTGAGGCAGGATTACGATGGTAAGGATAAAGACCGAATTGTGGAGCGCGTGGTTACACTGGTTGATGCCGGTCAGTTATAGCTATCTCATGAAAGTGTCTTGTATTATAAATGAACTTTTTTGAAAATATATTGATATGGTGGGATTTTCAATAAAGCGTTTTTTTGAAAAAAATTTCAGTTTTTTTCAGAAGCAACAACGGATTAAAGATAAAAAATATCAGATTCGTGCTGATATCAGAGCAAAAAAAAGACAGTTATCAGAAGCTGAAAAAAACGAAGCAGCCAAATTGGTTTTTGAAAGGATTGAAACCATGAGCGCTTTTCAAAAAGCTAAAGTTGTATTTCTCTATTGGTCAACATCTTCCGAATTACCAACCCATGAATATATAAGAAAGTGGAGTGAAAAAAAGATTATTTTGCTCCCTTCCGTTTCCGGCGAAAGAATGCATCTTCGCAGATACGTATCATCAAAAGAAATGCATAAAGGTGAAATGAATATGGTGGAACCTACTACCGATATTTACAAAGGTCATTTCGATCTGGCTATTATACCCGGTATTGCTTTTGACCGTGAAAGAAACCGTATGGGCCGGGGCAGAGGATATTACGACCGGTTCCTCCACTCAAAAAATGTTCCGGTTTACGGTGTGGGTTTTGATTTTCAGGTATTGAGAAAAATACCGACTACAAAGAAGGATATGAAAGTTACCTGTGTTTTTAGTCCGGGTAAAACCATCGAATAATCAATTGCCTGACAAATCGAATTGTAATTAATCATCTTCCGGCGTAAGTTCCTTCTCGTTGCGGCGATAATAATAAACCAATCCAAAATTTTTACATTTCATTAGTCTCGAATAGGGTCTTTCGGACTTATAATGCTCTTCTACCTGATTCCAGATATCAAGGATGATATTATCTGCTTTTTTTCGCTGATTGACAAGTTCTTCCCAGTTATGTGTCGTTGTGCTTTGGTATATTCGCTGGGTGGATTTGTATTCCTTAAAAACCTCGTAATGAACCTGGACTTTAGCAATCGTAGGATTATAAATGGGTGATCCACCATTTCTTATCCGTTCATTTTCACCTGATATTATTTTTTTCCCCCATTCCTGAATAGCAAACTCGGTACTCAAATCGGGTACATTGTGTATATCCTGATCGAGCTGATAAAACAGTTTATGTTCTTTTCTTATTTCTCCGCGAATGACCGATAGGTTGAAAACCTGAATAAAATGAGAGATATACATCCTTGCATTGTACAATATCTGTTGATACTGCTTGTTTGCATTTATTTGGCTTTCAAGAGTTTGCTTGTATAGAAGCATCTGCTTTTCAAACACATTCAGGAAAGTTTTTGCTTCATGGATAGTCTTGAATGTAACCACTTGCTTGTCGTAACTTTGCTTTTCTCCCATCAGTATGGCTGTTCGCAAAGCTCTTAATCGAGCCTGATCGGTATTTGGCAAGCGGCGGTAAGGCATGGATATACTTTAAATTGTATTTTTTCTCTGGTTGTGTAATCGTTGGAGAAATGTTAAATCATAGATAAATTGGTCTCCTTCAGCAAAAGTACAATTTTTTAATCGTTTCGGGACATGAGTTTTTCGGAAAACTTCCTTAATTCGGATTTTTTAACGTCAGGAATACGAACATTACTGAACGATGCGACTGCTTTGTTGTAGTAATAATTAATGGCTTCTTCGCAAATATCTTTGACTGATAGTCTGTTATACAGTTCGGTTACTGCTTTGATTTTTTGGCACGATTCTTCAGGATTGGTGTTCTTTAACCAATACTCCAGTTCTTCGGCATTACTTCCTTCAGCAATTTGCAGGGCATGAATCAACAGAAATGTTTTCTTATTACACAAAATATCGCCCCCTATTTTCTTTCCAAAATTTGCTTCATTACCATATACATCCAGCAAATCGTCTTTCAGTTGAAAAGCTAAACCAATGTTGTTGCCGAAATCATAAAGGTTTTGAGCATCTTCATCATCTGCTCCTCCGATCCATGCCCCTATCTGGCAGCCAGCCGCAATCAGTACAGCCGTTTTCAGTCTGATCATCTCTATGTATTCATCCACCGAAACATTATCACGTTTTTCAAATTCCATATCATATTGCTGACCTTCACAAATCTCAGCTGCAGTTTTGGAAAACAGATCCAGAACTTGTTTCAGCTTGGTTTCCGGTGATCGGGTCATCCATTTATATGCTTCTATCTGCATGACATCACCCGAAAGAATGGCGGTATTATCGTCCCATTTTTTATGTACGGTGGGTTTTCCTCTACGTATATTTGCACGATCCATAATGTCGTCGTGCAGTAGTGTGAAATTATGAAATATCTCCAGTCCGATGGCCGAATTCATTGCTTGCATGACATTGTCAGAGTACAGATTGCATGACATGAGAGTTACTACTGGTCTTATCCTTTTTCCTCCCAATGAAAGTACATATTCTATCGGCTGATAAAGCCCACGGGGTTCTTTATCCCAATCGATGTGTTCGATTTCTGAACCAATAAGCTGCAGTGTTTCTTCAAATGAATACATATCGGTTGATTTTGCAGAATTAAAATTATTCTTTCTGAATTTAGAAACTATCTTCGATAATATCGGTCATCACGTTACGAATATCGATACCGGCTGCCCGCACCTGTTGGGGAATGAAACTGGTAACAGTCATTCCCGGTGTGGTGTTCACTTCCAGCAGATTAATGATTTCTCCTTCCGAAATAATATAATCGACACGGATAATCCCTTTGCATCCTAAAATATCATAAATGGCTTCGGTCAGTTTCTGAATTCGTGCAGTAAGGTTTTCCGAAATGCGTGCCGGGGTAATTTCTTCCGATTCGTTGTTATATTTTGCTCCGTAATCGAAGAACTCGTTTTTTGGAACAATTTCAGTAACCGGAAAAACAGTTGTTTTGGTTTTAGTCTTGTACATGCCGCAGGTAAATTCCTTGCCGGGTGTGAATGTTTCAATCAGAACTTCGATACCTTCCGAAAATGCTTTTTCTATGGCTGGTTGTATTTGCGATTGTTCTTTAACTTTTGTCACTCCAAAACTGCTTCCGCCTACGTTGGGTTTAATGAAACAGGGCAAACCGATTTTTTCAGTCACTTCTTCGTCGCTCACTTTCTGGCCCTGACGCAACAATATCGAATCAGCAACCCGAATGCCAAATCCTTTCAGATACTGATTGCAGGTAAACTTGCTGAAGGTCATGGCGGCTGCAAGTACACCACAGCAGGAATAAGGCATTTTAATCAGATCATAATAGCCTTGCAGAATGCCATTTTCGCCGGGAGTGCCATGAATGGTGATGTAGGCAAAGTCAAACAGTATTTTTTTGCCATTCAGCAGAAAGCTGAAATCATTTTTATCAATCGGGAGTTTTTCTGTTTCACTGTATTCAACCTGCCAGTTGTTCTCCACGATTGTGACGATGAAGCAGTCATATTTTTCTTTATCGATAAAAGAATAAATACCGGCTGCACTTCGGAGCGATACAATCACTTCGGACGAATCGCCACCGGCAATAATTGCAATCTTTCTTTTCATGTGAAATTCTTTTTTTATGATTGAAAGCAGTCAGCGTGCAAAAAACACGGCTTGTCGCATCTTAATAATTATTTATAATTCAGTTTGTTTTGAATATCTTCTCCATTTTTCTATTAGCATTCGCATATCGTCAGGCAGTTCGCTTTCGAAGTACATTTCCTGACCAGTTACGGGATGAATAAATCCCAGTGTTTTGGCATGCAAGGCCTGACGGGGACATATTTCAAAACAGTTGTGGACAAACTGCTGATATTTTGCCGTTCGGTTTCCTTTCAGTATTTCATTGCCTCCGTACCGGTCGTCGTTGAAGAGTGTATGACCAATGTGTTTCATGTGGACACGTATCTGATGAGTACGGCCGGTTTCCAGCCGGCATTCAACCAACGTAACGTAACCCAGTCTTTCTAATACCTTATAGTGTGTGACTGCATGTTTTGCCAGAGGATTCTCACCTTCTTTGAAAACGGTGAAAAGCATTCTGTCGCGCGGATCACGTGCGAGGCTACCGATTATTGTTCCTTCGTCTTCTTTCACATTGCCCCACACTAGCGCGTTGTACGTCCGTTTTGTCGATTTTTCAAAAAACTGTTTTCCAAGTGCCGTTTTGGCATCCGGAGTTTTAGCTATCAGCAGCAAACCGGAAGTATCCTTGTCAATCCGGTGCACCAGACCAATACGCGAATCGTTCGGATCGAAGTCCGGATGATCCTTCATGTGAAAGGCAATGGCATTGAGGAGTGTTCCGTCAAAATTACCGAAACCGGGATGAACAACCAGTCCCGGCTGTTTATCCACCAGCATGATGGAGTCATCTTCATACACGATATTTATAGGGATATCCTGCGGTATGATTTCAAAATTTGAAGGAGGATAAGCAAGTACAATGGATATCACATCCAGTGGTTTTACCTTGTAATTTGATTTAACCGGCTTGCCGTTTACCAGTATTTTTCCGGCATCTGCAGCATCCTGAATCCGGTTTCGCGAAGTGGAAGCCATCTGAATAACCAGGTATTTGTCGATGCGGAGCATGGATTGTCCTTTATCCACCACGTAGCGGAAATGTTCATACATTTCCTGCTCATTTTCAGGCTCATCGTTGTCTTCCGGAAATTCAAAATCCACAGAATATTCTTCTTCAACCATATTCATCGCTTAAAAGAAATCTTCAATATCCTCCACTTTTTCTTCTTCCACCTGTTGTTTTTTTACTTTCGGGGGAGCTTTTTTGTTCGGGTCTTTGCTCAGCCATAAGTTAATAGTGCCGCCTGCTGAAACGGAGTCACCCGGAGCCGGACGCTGATCGTAAATCAGATAACTTTCTTCGTCGCCATCGGGTTCCAAATCGTAAATAACACCTCCTACCACAAACGAGGAAGCGTTGATGATTTCAATGGCAGTTGATAAGTTCATACCCATGACCGCAGGAACGGCTGTTGCTGCAGCACCGTAACCGTTGCCGGCAACCAGTACCACCGTACTTCCTTCGGGAATTTTTGTACCCCTCGTAATGTTTTGTCCGCGGTATTTTACCCCCAGAACCAGGTCTTTGTATTCGGAAGGGGCATATTGGATGGAACTGACATGAATACCAACGGACTGCAAGGTAGCTTCAGCCTGACGGAGCGAGAGGTCGGCAACCTGAGGAAGCGCGATTAGCCTGACCGAACGCGAATTGACAATCAGATAAATCGGTCTGCCGGGTTTTACAATAGAACCTTCTGCCGGGTTTTGCTCGATAACAGTTCCCAGTTTCTGATCTTTGACATACACAGAATCGATGACTTCAGCTTTTAAATCAAGTTTGTCGAGCATTTTCACTGCCTGTTCGATGCTTACACCTTTCAGTCCTGGAACTTTGTGTGTATCACCGTGGTTGGTGTAAAAATCAATCAGTATCAGAGTGATCCATACTAATCCGATGAATACAGCGATGGCAATCAATATGTTTTTTAATGTATAACCGACAAATGTGTTATTCCAAAAGCTATTTTTCTCCATAAATTCTGAGGATTAAACAGATAAAATCTATCAGGATCAAAAATTTTTTAATTTAAAATGCAAAAATACTGAAATTATTGCACTATTTATCCGTTTATCAAAAGAAATATCGGTCCTTCAGTTTTCACCGGCCGGGTAAATTCTCTTTTTTTGAAATTATCCCGAACGGAAAAATTAGAAATTTTAAAGAATAAATTAAAAGCCTTTCGCAATTTAAATCGTACTTTTGCAAGTTAATAGAAATTTCATTCAATACATCTGCAAGAAGATTATTAAAAATGATTATCCTATATTTCGCCTAAAATGATTATCTTTGAAAGAACTAATCAG
>DAONDU010000044.1:0-16571 GCA_035402725.1 Paludibacteraceae bacterium
CGCATCCCGAGGATGCAAAGCAATATACTACAGCAAGACTTCGTAAAGATTTTTTGATTGAAAAAGTATTTTCATCAGACGAAGTGAATATGGTTTATTCCATGTACGACCGTATGGTTGTAGGTGGTGCAATGCCCGTCAGTGAAAGCCTGAAACTCGAAGCAATCGATCCGCTGAAACAACCCGTGTTCTTAATGAGCAGGGAACTTGGAATTTATAATGTCGGAGGAAGTGGTTTGGTTAAAGTTGGTGATGAAATGTTTGAACTGAATTACAAAGAAGCGCTTTATCTGGGCTCGGGAAACCGGGAAGTATATTTTGAAAGTCTGGATGCCTCGAAACCTGCAAAATTTTATTTCAATTCAGCTACTGCTCACCGAAATTACCCAGATAAAAAGGTTACCAAAGCCGACGCTGTTACCATGGAACTTGGTTCACTTGAAACGGCTAATCACCGGGTGATTAATAAGATGCTCGTCAATCAGGTGTTACCCACCTGTCAACTGCAAATGGGAATGACCGAACTTGCTCCTGGCAGTGTATGGAATACCATGCCTGCTCATGTTCACTCACGCCGAATGGAAGCATATTTCTATTTTGAGGTGCCCGAAGATCAGTCTGTGTGTCATTTTATGGGCGAACCCGACGAGACGCGTCATATTTGGATGCAGAATGATCAGGCTGTGCTTTCTCCCGAATGGTCTATTCACTCAGCTGCGGCTACATACAATTACACTTTTATCTGGGGTATGGCCGGTGAAAATCTGGATTACGGAGATCAGGATTTTTCTAAAATTACAGAACTTAAATAAAAAAAGAAAATATAATGGTAAATTTTTCATTAGAAGGAAAGATTGCTCTGGTTACTGGCGCATCTTACGGAATCGGTTTCGCTCTGGCTTCTGCATTTGCTGAAGCCGGCGCAACTATTGTATTCAACGATATCAATCAGGAACTGGTCGAAAAAGGAATGGCTGCTTATCAGGAAGCTGGTATTAAAGCCCATGGTTATGTTTGTGATGTCACAAATGAAGATCAGGTTAACGCATTAGCTGCTCAGGTCGAAAAAGAAGTTGGGGTTGTTGATATTCTGGTCAATAATGCAGGTATTATCAAACGAATTCCGGCAATTGAAATGACTGCAGCTGAATTTCGTCAGGTGATAGACATTGATTTGAATGGACCTTTTATTGTGTCAAAAGCATTTGCTCCCGGCATGATAAAAAAAGGTCATGGTAAAATTATCAATATCTGTTCGATGATGAGTGAACTCGGACGTGAAACGGTAAGCGCATACGCTGCAGCAAAAGGCGGTTTGAAGATGCTGACCAAAAATTTTGCATCGGAATGGGGAGAATTTAATATTCAATGTAACGGCCTTGGTCCGGGATATATCGAAACTCCTCAGACTGCACCCATCCGTGTGCCCGGTCATCCGTTCAATGAATTTATTATTGCCAAAACACCGGCAGCCAGATGGGGAAAAACTGAAGACCTGCAGGGACCTGCTGTTTTCCTGGCTTCAGATGCATCCAACTTTGTTAACGGTCATATTTTGTACGTTGATGGCGGAATTCTGGCTTATATCGGTAAACAGCCAAAATAACGCATATCAGATATATAATCATTTAAAAAGGTCAGGAGTTTTCTCCCGACCTTTTTTTAGTTATTCCCGTCTGCTTTTCCCGACGTTTGTCTTGTACTCCTGAGGTATCATACCGTATTTTGCCTTAAAACATTTGGCAAAATAGCGTGTGTCTGTTATCCCGACCCGGGAGGCAACTTCTTTTACCATCAGTTCACCGGTCTCGAGTAGCTGTGCGGCACGTTTCATCTTAATATCCCGCACAAATTCCAGTGGCGACAGTCCGGTCAGACTTTTCAGTTTTTTGAAAAATACCGAGCGGCTCATACCAACATACTGTCCCATTTCTTCAACGGAGAATTCGGTATTGTCGATATTGTTTTCAATCAAATCCATAATTTTCAGCATCATTTCGTCATCGTGCGAAGCAATCATAACTGCTTTAGGCTGATACTCGTGAGGTGTGACCGAATTATTGCTTTCCGTATGAACATCCACAGTATGAAAAAGATTCTCGCGATAAATGCGTTGTAAATTTTTCCGTTGCTGCAATAAGTTTGCAATTCGTGCTTTAAAATACGAAACGCTGAACGGCTTGGTAATGTAGTCGTCCGCACCGTATTGTAACCCTTCCAGTTTGGTTTCTATGGTAGTTTTTGCCGTCAGAAGCACAACCGGTATATGACAGGTCGTTTTTTCCTCGCGTAAAGCCTGTAACAGTTCCACACCGTCCATTTTGGGCATCATGATATCACTTACAATAAAGTCCGGCAAACTGGTCATGGCTGTTTTCAGTCCTGCTTCTCCGTCTTCGGCTTCGAGCACCTGATAGTCGGCTTCGAGAATGGTCCGGACAAAGGAACGAAGATCGGCATCGTCTTCGACAATGAGAATTGACTGTTTTTCGTAATGCCCGGGTGCATGAATTTCTGTTTCGCAAACAACTGCATGAGGCTCCTGCTGTAATTCTTTGCCAGATGGTTCGATGCTGGCAGCTATTATTTCCACATCTTTGCCAAAATGTGAAAATCCTTTCTGGAAACTTACAGTAAAGGTGCTTCCAACGCCTTCTTCACTTTCAAGACCGACTTTCGCAGCATGTTTATCTGCAAGTTCCTTCACCATATTCAGTCCGATACCGGTACTTGGTTTTATTTTGTCGTCGTTGAAGGTTACAAACCGGGTAAAAAGTTTTTTTTGTTTTTCTTTCGAAATACCCACACCTTCGTCCTTTATTGTCAAAATCAGATTTTTATCATCGTCTTTCAGACTAACATCGATTGATTTACCCGGAGAAGTGTATTTGAAGGCATTGGATAACAAATTCATTACAATTTTTTCGGCTGCGTCAGGATCAATCCATACCATCGGACTTTTAGAAATATTCTGGTAGTTGAATTGAATTTGCTGATTTAGAGCTATTTCTGAAAAATTGTCGCAGATTTTTGAAACTAAATCGTCCATATCCGTTTCTTGTACTTTCAGGTTGGTGAACTGCATTTTTCTTAAATCCAAAATCTGGTTGACTAATCTCAGCAGACGGTTCGAATTCTGTGAAACGACATGAAGCTGATGTTTCATAAATTCGGGTGTTTTGCTGTCGTTGAGCATATAATCCACCGGACCGGTAATCATGGTTAAAGGTGTACGGATTTCGTGAGAAATATCGGTGAAGAAGCGTAGTTTCATTTCCGACATTTTTTTCTCCAGTTCCACATTCGCTTTCAGATGATAGAAGGAGAGTAAAATTCTGAAGAACAGAAACAATAATCCGAAGATAACGAGAATATATAAAATCCATGCAAATTTAGTTTGCCAGAACGATGGCATCACTTCGACAGGCAGAATTCGCTCATTATCAACCCAATCGCCATCGCTGTTGGTAGATTTCACGCGAAAAATATATTTACCCCTTGGTATATTTGTGTAGAAGGCAATCCGTTGCTTCTGAACGTAGTTCCAGTCATCGTCGAAACCATCGAGCTTGTAAGCGTAAAGTATATTTTCAGGATCGAGGTAATCCAGCGCAGCGTATTCGATGTTGAAAAATTTTTGTTTGTGAGTCAGCTTGAGTTTTTTTATGTCGTCAATGATTGACGATAGAGGTGATTTCTCGTCAAGAATTACATCTTTATTGAAAAGTTGAAAATTAGTGAGAGCAATGTACGGTTTGAAGTTGCTGCCAACTATCTTTCGGGGTGAAAATGACAAATATCCGTCGGAATAACCAAAAATGATATCATTATTTTTCAGTTTGCAGGTGCTGACTTCTGAAAAATTGCTGTTAATCATCAGTTTGCGTATGTCCGAAAAAGTTTTGAAAACTTCTTTTTCAGGATCAAATTTTGTAAGACTGTTTTCGGTACTGATCCAGAGTTTGCCAAATTCATCTTCTTCCATAGCCAGTGTAACGTCCGAAGGCAGTCCGTTGGTTCTGGTATAGGATTTAAAAGTAAGCGGAAAACCCTTTTTGTCGAATTGCGTTACTTTATTAATTCCCCCGCCGAATGTGAAAAGATACATATCACCCCTGCGTGTTATGCAAATCCCATGTACATCGTTGTTGGTTATGCAGTTTTTGCTGTCGGGTTCTACGGTGTATCGTTTGAAGCTTATGTTTTCGGGTGATGAAAAAACGGATGAAAACATAATCATGCCACTGGTGGTACCCAGGCATATATTTCCTTGTCTGTTTTGTGTGACGAATCGCACTTGTGATGACATTTCGATGGGGTAATTCTTCAGATGATTACGGTGATTGATAAATTTCAGTTTTCCATCATTCGTTTTGTTTATCAGATTAAGTCCGCCTCCGTAGGTTCCAACCCACATTTTTCCCTGTTTGTCTTCAAATATGCTGTAAACACTGTTATCGCTTAGGCTGTAAATATCCGTGGCATTATGACTGTAATGTGTCGCGTTGAATTTGAGCGGATTAGCAGTTTTATTCAGGATAAAAATACCGGCACCCTTTGTACCCACCCAAATATTATTGTCTTTATCCTTCATTATGCAGTAAACAATTGCCGGCATTGTATTGATGGATCTGATGCTTCCGTCGGCTCCCAATTCACCCAATTTTTGCTTTTTTTTGTCGAATACAGTTACTTTCCTGTTTTTAGTCGAAATCCAGAGATTTTGATTATCATCTTCGAATACAGCTCTGACTTCATTGGAAGTTTTCGGAATTTTATTCTCAGATATGGTGTTAGCTGTAAAATAATTGTTGTCAAATACAATTTTTTCGAGCCCATGAGAGTGTGTGCTAAGCCACAGATTACCCTGCTTGTCGGAATGTGCAGAATAAACAGTACTTGAAAACCGCCAGTTTTGTGAGGTGGGAGAGTTGAAGAAAGGTTCCAGTGTGTCGGTGATGCTATT
The DNA here is from genome assembly GCA_035402725.1 of Paludibacteraceae bacterium. GTDB lineage: Bacteria > Bacteroidota > Bacteroidia > Bacteroidales > Paludibacteraceae > UPXZ01. Next base: position 4,967 of record DAONDU010000044.1, read on the forward strand.
GTACAGCGAAAAACCGCCTCCTTTGGGTTGTATCCATATTCTTCCTTTGACATCTTCGATGACGAGTGCTATCGGAGGCGAAACAAAAGTCATCATATCAATGGATGACACGTTATAAGATTTAAAATTGCCGGTTTTAAAATTAAACCGGTTAATCCCGATGTGGTTAGTCTCGAACCACAGGTTTTGCTTTTTGTCAATGTGCAGAGGTCTTATTTCATTCGAAGTCAGTCCCTTCAGATTGCCTGTATTGTATATTTTTATGCTATTTGTCGTCGTGTTAAAAACAGCAAATCCTGCATTCTGGGTGAAGATACACACTTCATGGTCTGACGTCCTTATAAAATCAACAATGTCCGATTGCACTTGAAGTTGTAGCAGACTTGCTTTGCCGCTCTTTTTATCAATCCGCCAGATGCGCCCGTTTTGTGATCCGAACCATATTTCACTGCTGAGTTCGATACCTTTGAAAAAAGCCTGGAAATTTTCTTTGCGTGCCGAAATTTGTTCACTGAAATATCTTCTAATTGAATTATTATTCGATATGGCAACAATTCCGTTGTTGGTAAGTATCCAGGTGTTCTTGTTTTTTTCTTCGAGTACGCTGTTAACCTTTTCAGAGGGAAGTTTATTGTTTTTCAGATTGAAGATTTCCGGTTCGAACGAAGCATCTTTAAGTAGCATACAGCCATTGTTTTGCATTATCAGCCATATTTTACCCGAAGGTTCAATTTCGATATTTGAGATTTTATCATCCGTGATATTTTCGATAGATTGAATTCCCCAGAACTCTTCGTTTGAAGGATTGAAACAATGCGTGTCGCCGTCATACGATTTAAACCAAATCCGGCCATAAGCATCTTCGTAGAGTTTTTCTATACGATTGCTTTTCATGAAGTAGCGGTTCCCGGATTTTGCTTTGTAATTCCGGAAGTCATAGCCGTCAAATTTACTTAATCCGTCCCAGGTTGCCAGCCACAGATAACCTTTCTTATCCTGCAGCATATCCATAATATTATACTGAGGCAGTCCGTCTTCGGTCGAATAATGCCTGATATGACACATGGGCTCAGACCGGAGCTGGGAGCTGATAATAAAAACAGCAGCAATTATAGGCAATAATCTTTTTGTAGTCATATATTGTTTAAATGACGTGAATTATGGTGTTTTAATACGTAGCTGACAACTTAATCCGGAATGTTAGCGTACCATTTCTACAAAATTACGATATTTAAGTAAATTTTCCAATTTGCAGAATACCTAATGTCCTTTTTTTCTATGGAATTACTGTTGCAGCATGATTGTATTTTTATCTGAGCCAATTTGTCACACTTCAAAAATTGAAATGACACACCTTGGTTTGTATTATAATTACTATAATTGCATCGGATATTGTAATTAAAATAATAAAAAATTAACTAATGTTTTATTGTGTTGCCTGATAATCATCAAAAATACTTTTACATCGATAAAACATCATTTACATAAAAGAATTCAACCTTTAATTATTCAATCAATATGCGAAAACACAAAATCAGAGTGATTAACCTGGCACTAATGCTTGGACTGTTGCTCCTGAATACAAATGTATTTGCCCAGCAAAGAGCTGTTTCAGGAACAATTACAGACCAAAACGGTGAGCCAATAATTGGTGCTACGGTAATCGTAAAAGAGGGAACTCAGGGAACAGTGTCCAATGTGGATGGAAAATTTACATTAAACGTTCCTGCCAATGCAAAAACGCTGATATTCCGGTCTGTAGGAAAAGTAAATAAAGAAGTTGCTATCACCGGAACTGTACTGAATGTTGTGCTCGAAGATCAACAGAAAACACTTGACGAAGTAGTTGTAATCGGTTATGGTACCCAACGAAAAAGAGATCTGACAGGATCAATATCTTCAGTCAGCGAAAAAACCCTGAAAGATATTCCTGTAGCTACAGTTGGAGAAGCGCTTACCGGAAAACTTCCCGGCGTACAGGTAACCACCACCGAAGGCTCGCCGGATGCAGAAATTAAAATCCGTGTACGCGGAGGCGGTTCTATCACTCAGAGCAATTCGCCACTGTATATTGTCGATGGATTTCTCAAGGATGATATCAAAGACGTAGCGCCCTCAGAAATTCAGTCCATCGACGTGCTCAAAGATGCATCTTCGACTGCTATTTACGGGTCGCGGGGTGCTAACGGAGTAATTATTATTACAACCAAAACAGCCAAACAGGGTAAGATGTCACTCTCGTACGATGGTTATGTAGGTTTTAAGAATATCACAAAAAAACTTGATGTGTTAAGTCCTTATCAGTTTGTTCAGAAACAATATGAAAGGGCAACCTGGAATAATGCCGTTGAATCCGAATATGAAAAATACTTCGGCAACTACGAAGACATCAACCTGTACAATTATAAAAACGGAATGGACTGGCAGGACGAAACCTTTGGCCGCACCGGTTTCCAGCAAAATCATTCGATAGCTCTTTCCGGAGGTTCAAGAAAGTTGAAATACAATTTCAGCTATACAAACCTGACCGATAAAGCAATCATGTACATGTCGGATTATAACCGAAACAACTTCAGCGGTAAGCTCAATTACCAGCCTATTAAATGGCTAAAACTCGATGTCTCTGCCCGGTATGCCAGAACTGAGATTAATGGTTCGGGAGCTAATGACGTGACCGGATCCGAAAAGTCAACCTCCGATTCGCGTGTAAAAAATGCCGTAATTTATACCCCTATCGAACTTAAAAATATGGTGGCTCAGGATGATGATCTGGATGCGGCAGCAAGTTTGTATTCACCACTGTTAACAACTGAGGATAACAACAGATATCAGAAAAAAAATGATTATAACATCAACGGAGGATTTACATTAAATATTACTAAAAATCTTTCGTTCAGGAGTACCTTCGGTGTTACCAGCAGTAAAAAGAATGATAAACGATTTTATGGACTTACATCCTATTTTGCCCGCGAAGGTGGTGCACTGAAACGTGATAATCAGGTGGCACCCTCTATTTTGTTGACAAATACCGATGTTAAAACCATTCAAAATACCAATGTACTCAACTACGCTAAGGATGATATTTTCAAGGGACATGATTTATCGGTTACCTTAGGCCATGAAATGTACAGCAGACGCAATAAAAACACGACCAGTGATATTCAGGCTTTCCCGGTGTATTACAATTCATTTATGGCCTGGGATAGTATCAGCTCTGGTACAAACCGTTATGGAGATGCCTATTTCAGGGATATGGATGACCGTATGATTTCATTCTTCGGACGTGTAAATTACAATATTCTGGATCGTTATCTGCTAGCTGCAACATTCCGTACCGATGGTTCGAGCAAATTTTCCGGTGATAATAAATGGGGATATTTCCCTTCACTTTCAGCCGGATGGCGTATATCGGAAGAAGAATTTATGAAAAACCTGAAAAAGGTGATTTCAAACTTGAAACTGCGTGCAAGTTACGGCGAATCGGGTAACAACAATATCAACAATTCAGCATTCAAAAGAACTTACTCTGTGTCGAATTCGGCATATCTGCCTTCGGGAACCATGCAAACAAGCATCTATACTCCCGGTTTATTGCTTGTCAATCCAAATCTGCGATGGGAAACGACTATCACTCGCAATGGTGGACTAGATTTCGGATTTTTCGACAACCGCATCAACGGATCGTTTGAAATGTATTCCAATTCTACCGAAAATGTATTGCTTCAGATGCCGATTACGGGTGTTGGTTATACCAATCAGTGGCAAAATGCAGCATCCACATCGAACAGAGGAGCTGAACTTACACTCAATATCGGGCTAGTGGAAAGCAAAAATTTTAATCTAAACTTTATGTTCAATATAAGCGCCAATCAGAATAAGGTTGATGATCTTGGGGGTCTCGATTCCTATTCGTTTAACGAAGCCTGGACTAGTATGACCGAAGCATCGAATAGTTATGTTGTTAAACCTGGGGAACCGGTTGGTCAGATTTACGGTTTTGTTAACGAAGGTTGGTACAGTGCCCGCGATTTTATGTGGAATGGTTCCAAGTGGGTCATGAATACCGCAAAATACATTAACTATGATGCAGCTAATAAAATTTATTCAGATCAGTTCGGAAATAAGTTCGTGGATAATAGTTCAATTGACGGACTAAGCTGGGGTCCCGGTGCCATGAAACTGAAGGATCAGAACAACGATGGTAAAATTACTGAACTTGACCGTGTTGTGATTGGTAATACCAATCCGAAACACTTTGGTTCATTTGCCTTCAATGGTGATTTCAAAGGATTTGATTTTACACTGAATTTCAACTGGGTGTATGGCAACGATATTTATAATGCCAACAAGATAGAAATGTCATCGCTGTATTACAAGTACCGCAATATGCTGTCATCCAACCTCAATTCGTACACAACTATTTATTGGGAAACTGGCAAGCGAATTACGGATATTGTAGAACTGGATCTGATGAATGCCAATAATCATGCTTCTATTTGGGCTGCGCCAACAGGCCGTTATGCCATCACTTCGTGGGCTATAGAAGATGGTTCATTCCTGCGTTTTAACAATATGACAGTGGGTTACACTTTTCCGGCTGGAATGCTGAAAAGCCTGTTCATTCAGAAATTGCGTATTTATGCTACTGCGTACAACATCTACACCTTTACAAACTACTCTGGTTACGATCCAGAAGTGGATACGCGTCGTACCACACCCTGTACTCCGGGCGTAGATTATTCGGCATATCCAAGAAGCCGTTCATATAATTTTGGTGTCAACTTAACCTTTTAAATCATATCACTATGAAAATCCTTAGCAAAATAAATATATTTACAGGCATCATTGCTCTGATGATATCATTCTCATCGTGCGAAAGTTTTCTGGAGGTGCCAAGCAATTCATTGATTAGTGATGATGTGGTTTTCAGTCAGCCCGATTCGGCCTACAAAGCTATCAGCGCCATTTACGACATCATCGGACAAAATAACTCGTACCGTAACAGGTTGTGGATACAGATGGGAATAAACACGGATATCGAATACCGATCAGGATGGTCATCAGGTTCTGTGCTGTCTTCAATAAAATCCGATGACCTGTTTGCCCTCTATAATCCTAATTCGTCAATAGGCGATGGTTACAACAATACAGACGCAGCCAATCCCTGGAGCCGTATTTATCAGGGAATTGAACGTGCTAATCTGGCTATAGAAGGAATTCGAAAATTTGGAAATCCAGCAGAAGGAAATGATATGGGACATTTGCTCGGAACAGCACTAACCATGAGAGCATTTTTCTTCTATGATCTGATTAAATGGTGGGGAGATGTACCTGCACGCTTCGAACCGGTAAATGAAGCAACCATTTATATGGCTAAAACCGATCGCGATACAATTTATAATCAGATTATTAAAGATTTGCAGGAAGCATCCGGACTATTGTATGCACCCGGTACAAAATATACGAATACAGTAAAAATGGTTAGTCGCGATGCAGCCCGCGGATTATTGGCCCGCATCTGCCTTTCGGCGGCTGGTTATTCGCAGCGTCCTTCGGGCAATGATGCAGTGGTGAAAATCACGGTGTCCGACAACCGTCGCAGAGAGCTTTATGCCATTGCCCGCGAAGCTTGTCGTCAGATTATTGCAGACGGACATTATAAGCTGGATAGTGATTTTAAAAATATATTCTACGAACAGTGCCAGGATGTGGAAACTCACGGACGTGAAGCAATCTGGGAATTACCATACAACATGGGTATTCGTGGCCGAATGGTTTACAACCTGGGTTTATCGCGCGATGCTGATGGAAAAAACAATAAAGTTGCCATCAGTGGTCAGTTCAAGATTATGCCCAATTTCTACTATGATTATAATGCGAATGATAAGCGCCGCGACATAACTGTAGTTCCTTACAAGGTTGTTAAAAATGCGACTCTTGGAGTAATGGAACAATCGCTATCCAGTGGCATTACCGGTTTTAATTTAGGAAAATGGCGTGCCGAATGGGTCAAAACACCAATTTCAGGAACAGATGATGGCGTGTCGCCAATTGTGCTTCGATACGCAGATGTACTCCTAATGTTTGCAGAAGCAGATCTTTTCCTGGGGGGAAATGAAGGTGCCGGTTATTTTAATCAGGTACGTCGTCGTGCTTTCAGCACTACTGCATCGACTTACGATTTGCCGTTAACTCTCGAAAATATCAAGAAAGAGAGAGCTTATGAATTTTGTGGTGAAAATATCCGCAAGTACGACCTGGAACGCTGGGGTGAACTTAAATCATCCATCGATAAAGCTAAAACCAGTTTGTTTGCACTCCGCGATGCTACCGGAAACTATTCCGACGTGCCGAATACGATTTATTATAGGTATGTGGTGGATAACAGCATTACAACCGGCGAAAGAACACTCGTAATTTATGGTCTGCAGCGTGGCGAAACGGACGATAAAACTGTAACCGATCCTACCGGTGGCTGGACCAAAAAAACATGGACAAATGCAATGACTTCAACGGGTGAACTATATCTGAGCGATGGATTTATCAATAACATGTATCTGGGTAACCCGGATAAACGTCAGCTTCTTCCAATCATGCATCAGATTATACTCGCCAGCAATGGCTCGCTGACTAACGATTATGGTTATGACAACTAACAGATTGACAATTAATAACACATTAAGTAATCAGAACAATGAAAAGAAATAAAAATATATTTGCCGCAATTGTTGTAATTCTTCTGATGGTTTCGGGTACATTTTCGGCTTGCACGGAGGATGAGCCCGAATTACAATTGCCCTATCTGTTTCGGCCAATCAATTTTCAAGTAGAGCTGAATAAAACCATTGCCACCATAACCTGGTCACCTGTGGACAGTGCAGTATCCTATACACTCCAACTCAGCAACGATAGTCTGGATTATTCCAGTCCGATACTCGATATTACAACCACAAAGCTATCTGTTGTTAAAGAACTGGCCGGTGATACGAAGTTTTATGCACGTATCCGTGCTAACTCTGGCATTGAATCAAAATCATCAAAATTCAATACTACTCTTTCATTCAAAACTCCAAAAGAAAATCTCTTTCAGGGTTACGGAACGGGAAATAATACTGGTGTGCTTTATTCTGCCTATATGACTGCCACAAAAACGCTTACTGTAAAATGGTTACCCGGTGCAAATACCACACATCTGATACTGACTGCCGATGGCGGATTAAAAGACTCTGTGCTTATCTCCGCTTCCGAAGCTGCAGCAGGATCGAAAATTGTGAGTTTACCTGCCAACGCCTTGTGGAAGACCCGAATATACAATGGAAAGATACTACGTGGTACAACTTATGGTTTAACCGAGGGTGATATTTATCTTTCAGCCGGTGAAGACCTGCTTTCGGCAATGACCAACGCTACATCCGGACAGGTAATTTTACTTGCAGGAGGCGCTACATTCCCGATTGGCGGCTCAGCTTATAATTTCAATAAAAACCTGAAAATCAGAAGCGCGTCGCCGGTCAATCGGGCTGTAATATGTATGACAAGCGGTACGCCCACTTCCACAGCCAATATGTTTGGTGTCGAAGCATCGGCAGCCATTGATAGTCTGGTTTTTGAGAATATTGATTTCACAGGTTATTGCGACAATAATCCGGCAGCCACAAAAATCGGTTATCTGTTCAATAATAAAACAGCGTACGCCATTGCAAGTCTGAAATTTATTAATTGCAATATCCACAACATTGGCAATACACCGATGCGTATGTCTGGAAATACCGAACAGCGGATTTCTGATCTGAAGTTCAAAGGATGTGTGATTAATGATGTGGGCTTTTCAAGTACTTACGCTATTGTCAACAGTAATTCCAAAGATTATTTCGATAATATCACATTCGAATATTGTACCGTTTACAATTTTAAAGGATCGCTGATTTTGCGTACGGGTGCATACACCATGGGCACTGTAAGCCTGACTAATTGTACATTTAATCAGGCTACTCAGGATGCTGGTTCTACCAGGTTGCTCGTCGATCTTAATAATATGACTGTAACCGGTGGTCTGACAATCAAAAACTGTATTTTCGGAAGTAACGGAACAATAGCAGCCGGAGTGCGTACCACAGGAACCAAAACAATTTCAGGTACATACTTTACGACTGATTATCTCGATGAAACATTAGTAGGCGGAGCAACTTACACTATCAAAGATAAATTGACTTCATTTAATGGTGCATCGACCGATTTGTGGAATAATCCTGTTAACGGCGATTTTACGCTCAAAACAACTTCATTTGCCGGTAAAGGAATTTCGGGTGATTTGCGCTGGTACTAAACCGGGATATTGACATTTATCGGCAATGCAGATAAATGTCAATATCCAATTATGAAAATTTATTGTGTTTGTTTTTTTATCATTTATTATACACTACTAAAAAATGAAAATATCGAACAAAATCAGAATTCTGGCAGTAGGTTTGGCGTTGATGACTTTGGGGATGAGCCTTCAGGCAAAAAATACCTATGAGTATCTATACAAAGATCTGCCTTTCACGATGCCAAAACTCAAAGCGCCGGTTTTCAAAAATAATAGAATTTCAGTTGCAGATTGTGGCGGAGTTGGCGATGGCATGGTGCTCAATACCAATGCATTTGCCAAAGCGATGGAGACATTGTCGGAGAAGGGTGGTGGCACCCTGGTTGTACCCAAGGGTATCTGGTTTACAGGACCCATTGTCTTCCGGTCGAATATCAACATGTACCTTGAAAAAGGAGCCGTAATCCTTTTTTCGCCCGATTTTAACCTTTATCCTATTGTGGAAACGATTTTCGAAGGATTGGATACACGCCGATGCCAGTCACCAATTTCAGGTCGTAACCTGGTGAATATTGCTATTACCGGAAAAGGTAGTATTAACGGTTTTGGCGAGGCCTGGAGACCCCTGAAAAAGAACAAAGTCACCGCGAGCCAGTGGAAAAAAGTAACTTCATCAGGTGGCGTTGTTAAAAATGACACGTGGTACCCTTCCGAAAGTTCTGTTCAGGGTGCCGAAATAAGTGATATGAATGTACCCCGTCAGAATCTGACAGAACAAGAATGGCTTAGTATCAAGGATTTTCTGCGTCCGGTGATGGTTAGCTTCATCGAATGTAAAAATGTATATTTTCAGGGTGTCCTTTTCGAAAATTCCCCCAGCTGGAATCTGCACCCTTTAATGTGTGAAAATGTTATACTTGATGGTTTGTTCGTTCGAAACCCGGGTTATTCGCAGAATGGAGATGGACTTGACCTGGAGTCCTGCCGCAATTCAATCATTGTCAACTGCCAGTTTGATGTAGGTGATGATGGCATTTGTATTAAATCCGGTAAAGATAAGCCGGGCCGTGTGCGCGGACGACCTACAGAGAATGTTATTGTTGATAACTGTAAAGTGTTTCAGGGGCATGGTGGATTTGTGGTTGGAAGTGAAATGTCGGGCGGGGTGCGCAACATCTCTGTGAAAAACTGCCAGTTTCTTGGAACAGATGTGGGTTTACGGTTTAAAAGTACCCGTGGTCGGGGAGGTGTTGTTGAAAATATCTATATATCAGACATATATATGTTTAATATCGAAACTGAATCATTCCTTTTTGACCTGTATTACGGAGGTAAATCGGCAACTGAAACTCTCGAAGACGGTGATAAAGTTTCGGATAACGAAATTAACTATCCGGTTAACGAAGAAACGCCTGTTTTCAGAAATATTTTTGTAAAAAATCTCATTTCACGCAATGCACGCAGAGCCATGTTTTTCAACGGCCTGCCAGAAATGAAAATCAGTAATATTCATATTGAAGATGTGAAAATTACTGCTCAACTCGGAGCCGAACTGAGTAATTCGAAAGACATTATTTTTAAGAATGTACATATCGTCCCTCAAACCGGTTCTGCTTTAATACTGAAAGAAGTGGAAAATTTTAATTCAGATAATTTCACCTATCCAGCTGGTCTTGAAAAGCCTGTTGATATTCAGGGAAATGGTAACAATAATATCGTTATTTCAGGAAAAATGATAAAATAAATGAAAGTTAAAAACTTTTTACTGATAATTTTAGCTTTTGTATTTGTAAGCATGGCACCGCCAAAAGTCAAAATATTGATGGCAGGTGACTCTACAATGGCTGATAAACCACTAACAAAACACCTGACAGATACACTGACCGGTGAAACTTTTGATGAACCATTGCTTGAAAGAGGCTGGGGTCAGTTGTTTCCGGAATTTGTTAATAATAAAGCTGTTGTGGTGAATTACGCTAAAAACGGAAGAAGCACCCGAACTTTTATAGAAGAAGGATTGTGGACAGAACTTATCAAAAATGTACGGAAAGGAGATATTGTAATTATCCAGTTCGGACATAACGACGAAGTTGAAACGAAAAAAAGTTATACCAAACCCGAGCAGTTCAGATTAAATTTCATTGCATTCGTAAATGATGTGAGAGCAAAAGGGGGAAATCCGATTCTATGCACAGCAGTAGCACGCAGAAGTTTTGATGAAAAAGGGAATTTGCTTCCCACACACGGTGAATATCCGTCATACATCCGGCAGGTAGCGGCCGAACAGAAAGTACCACTGATTGATATGGAAAAGCTGACTTCGGAATGGTTGCAAAAGGAAGGAGTGGAGAATTCAAGGAAATATTTTCATAAAATACCACCTGGAGTTAGCCGGGTTTATCCCAAAGGCCTTGATGATAATACCCATTTCAATGAAGCAGGTGCCCGCCAGGTAACAAAAATGTTTGTCAGCCAGGTGAAAGAAAAAAAAATAAAACCATTGACAAAACTGATTAAATAAACACACACACACTGAAGAATACCGAAAAAAAATCTAATAATCAAATATCCATGTCAAACAATTAAAAACAAAATGAATGAAAAACACAAAAGTTAAATTGTTGCTGATGATCAGCGCTCTGCTGTTTGTCGGTTTCGCGAATGCGAAAAGCAACAAAAGCGTGACGTTTACTAATTCAGCAAAAACTGAATTAGGAACGGAAAATGCACAACAAATCCCCGACCAGCAGAAAGTTAAAGTCAGCGGTCAGGTGAAAGATGTTTCCGGTGAACCTGTTATAGGGGTAAGTGTAGTCGAACAGGGAACAGCCAACGGTACAGCCACTGACATTAACGGAAATTACTCACTGAATGTTTCCGGTAACGGAAAATTGACTTTTACTTATGTCGGATTTGTATCTCAAACTATTTCTGTTGAGGGTAAATCCTTAATCAATCTAACAATGTCTGAAGACACAAAAACGTTGGACGAACTGGTGGTGATTGGTTATGGTATAGTAAAGAAAAGTGATTTAACCGGATCTGTAGGATCAGTGAAAGCCGGTGATATAACAAAGGTAGCTGCCAGCAATGCTTTACAGGCAATACAGGGTAAAGTTTCCGGTGTGGATATTCAGCAATCGAGCGGTCAGGCCGGTGCTGGTGTAAGTATCAATTTACGTGGAAATCGTTCCATTACCGCTTCAAACGGTCCGCTTATTTTAGTTGACGGAGTAGAATATGGCTCCACCATTGATATTAATCCATCGGATATTGAGTCAATGGAAATACTGAAAG
>DAONDU010000045.1:0-16501 GCA_035402725.1 Paludibacteraceae bacterium
GTCTGAGCCAGTTTATCGAACTTAACGATTTCGTCCTCGGATGCTCCTTTGGGTCGTGAAGAGCGAAGCTTGTCGACCAGACACATATCATCGTGACAGGACACATAGTTGACCGACTGCAACGGACCGTTAACATATGGCGCTTTGGAATAAATTGGTTTTGTATAATCAATCTGAGAATGCTGAACTCCGCCAACGATGCCAAATTTTACGCTTTCTTCCAGACTGTCGGTTCCGGATACAAAGCCGGGAATCTCCGAATGCATCCAGCTGCCTTTGAGTGCGTCGCGGATGTCGTCACTGAAAACAGCAATACCCTTGAGCTGCTTGGCATTTTTCTTCAGAGCGCGTTTTTCTTCGGGAAGCGGTGATCCGCTTGCCGTCCATCCCTCGCCATAGATAACAATGGTAGGATCAACTTTATCGAGCGCCGCGCGAACAGCATTCATGGTTTCGATATCATGGATACCCATGAGGTCGAAACGGAAACCGTCCACATGATATTCCTTAGCCCAGTAAACCACCGATTCGACGATGAATTTCCGCATCATGGGACGTTCGGAAGCGGTTTCGTTGTTGCAACCCGATGCATTCGACCAGGTACTGTCCTTGTTGAAACGGTAGAAGTATCCCGGTACCAGCTGGTTGAGATGCGACTCTTCACCCGCAAAAGTGTGATTGTAAACTACATCCATCACCACCCGGATACCCGACTTATGCAATGACTGAACCATTTGCTTAAATTCCTTGATGCGTGCCACCGGATTGGCAGGATCGGTCGAATAGCTGCCTTCGGGCACATTGAAATTCATCGGATCGTAACCCCAGTTGTATTTGTTTTCGTTGAGTTTGGTTTCATCGACCGAGGCATAATCGAAAGAAGGAAGAAGGTGAACATGCGTAATGCCCAGTTCTTTGAGATGGTCGATACCAGTAGCTTGTCCGGCAGTATTTTTGGTGCCATGTTCGGTAAAAGCCAGAAATTTTCCCTTGTATTTCATTCCCGAAGTTGGTGATACGGAAAAATCGCGCATATGCACTTCGTACAGTGTAATATCGGCAAAACTTTTCAGTTCCGGACGTTTGTCATTTTCCCATCCTTCAGGATTGGTCTCTTTGAAATCGATGATAGCACCCCTTTTCCCGTTGATGCCAACGGCTTTCACCCACATTCCAGGCGTCTCGTTCATCCATTTTTCACCGATTTTTATCTGAAATGTATAAAATTTTCCTTTCAGATCGTCCGAAACAGCCACCGTCCAGGTTCCGTTTTTGGATCGATGCATATCTTTCATCATATACGCGGCACCTTCAAGCCCGTTGTCAAAAAGAAGCAGTTTAACTTCATCGGCGGCAGGCGACCAAACCCTGAATTTGGAGCCGGAGGGAGAGTAAGTCAGTTCCAGATCCTCACCGTTGTAAACCGGATACTCGTCATAACTTTTATACTTTTTGTAATTAGTTCCACAGCCAACCAGCAATCCAGCCATCAGTAACATAAGAATTGTTTTTTTCATTGACGTAATATTTTTCCTGATTAAAATATTTTTTTTCAAAAATATACTTATTTCAGGATATTACCTAATAAAAACAAAAAAGAGTGTGAAATTGATATTTCACACTCTTTTGTTTTGATCAAGAGGTCATTACTTTATACCGTTTCGTTTGAGCAATGCCTCAATATCCGGTTCCTGTCCGCGGAAACGTTTGTAGAGTGTCATCGGATGCTCGGTTCCACCTTTTTCCAGAATATTTTTACGGAAAGATGCTGCTGTTTTCTTGTCAAAAATTCCGTTTTTCTGGAATACAGAATAGGCATCTGCATCGAGTACTTCGGCCCATTTGTAGCTGTAATATCCGGCTGCATAACCACCAGAAAATATATGGCTGAACGTGGGGCTCATGGCTGTGTTTTCGACAACCGGGAGTACCTGAGCGGGTTCCATAGCTTCCTTTTCAAAAGCGAGGACATCCCCTTCGTAAGGCTGTTCGAGGGTGTGCCATTTCATATCCAGCAATCCGAAACTCAACTGACGAAGCGCCAGATAACCAATATTGTAATTGTCGGCATCTTTAATCTTTTTAATTAACTCCGCGGGCATCTTTTCGCCGGTCTGATAATGTACGGCAAAGTTGTCGAGAAATTCTTTTTCCACAGCCCAGTTTTCCATAATTTGAGAGGGAAGTTCCACAAAGTCGCGATAAACATTCGTACCCGACAATGAACGGTAGTTGGTTTTTGTAAGCATTCCGTGCAACGCATGTCCGAACTCGTGCAGCATGGTGGTAACCTCATCGAAGGTGAGCAGTGCCGGTTTTGTAGCCGTAGGACGGGTGAAATTCATCACATTAACTATATGCGGACGGCTGTCTTTTTTTCCTTCCATCCACTGACCTTTCATATCGTTCATCCAGGCGCCGGCACGTTTGCCTTCGCGCGGATGATAGTCAGCGTAAAACACAGCTACGAATTTGCCGTCGGCATCGGTTACATCATATGCTTTCACTTCGGGATTATACACCTGAATAGCCGGATTTTCGGTAAATTTCAAGCCATAAAGTTTGTTGGCGAGCCAGAATATTCCCTGTTTTACTTTTTCGAGTTCAAAGTAGGGTTTGGTCATTTCGTCATTCAGGTCATATTTCTCGGCTTTCAGTTTTTCGGAGTAATAGGACCAGTCCCAGGGCTGTACTTTGAAATAGGCTCCATTTTTATTGGCATATTCCTGCACCTCTGCGTATTCTTTTTCGGCTGCGGGTTTGTAGGCTGTAAGCAGCTTATTGAGTAATTCATATACATTTTCCTTGTTTTCGGCCATGCGATGAACCAGGGCGTAATCGGCATAAGATTTATGACCCAGCAAGTTGGCAATTTTCAGACGTATATTGGCAATTTTACGGAGATTTTCGCGGTTGTCATATTCCCCTCCGACCATACATTTGGTCGCACTTGCCATGTAGATTTCGCGGCGCAGGTCGCGGTTATCTGCATATTTCATTACCGGCACATAGCTTGTGGCTTTCAGATTGATAAGCCAGCCTGTTTTTCCGGCTTTCTGAGCATTCTCGGCAAGCATATCGAGCACATCGGCGGGTAGTCCTTTCAGCAGCTCTTTGTCGGTAATCACCAGCTGATATTTATTGGTTTCTTTCAGCACATTCTGTCCATAATTCAGGGTAAGCATACTCAATTCTTTGGAAAGTTCGCGGTAGGTGACTTTGTCGGCTTCGGACAGATTGGCACCGTTATCGGCAAAACCATCGTATGTATCCTTAAGCAGCTTTTGCTGTTCGGGAGTAAGCTTCAGTTTGTCCTTCTGTTCATACACAGCTTTAACCCGGGCAAAAAGTTTTTCGTTCAGACTGATAGAATTGGAATGTTCGGTCAGCTTGGGAGACAGTTCCTGAGCTATGTTTTGCATCTCATCGGTTGTTTCGGCGCTGAGCAGGTTATAAAACGGTGACGACACTTTTGTAAGCAATTCGCCCGAATTGTCGAGCGCAACAATGGTATTTTCAAAAGTCGGCGCTTTCGGGTTGTTTACTATTTTATTAATTTCAGCTTTGTGCTGTATCATCGCCTCTTCGAAGGAGGGGATGTAGTATTCCGTTTTCAGTTCATTGAATGGAATGGTTTGATGCGGAGTGTTGTAAGGTTTGAAAAATGGATTTCCGGCTATCGCTGAACCGGCAGCTGTCAATACAGTCATACTAAGGATTATTTTCTTTAACATATGTAATTATTTTAAATTGGATTTATTCTCTGATAAGTTTTTGAACACGTACACCCTGTGGAGTTACAACATACAGCAGATATATTCCCCGGTTGAAATCACCGAGATCGATAACTCCCGAACGCTCCTGCTGATTTTTCCTCATGAGCGTTTTTCCGCTCAGGTCGGTCACCAGCCACTGGTTCACATCAACCTGCTGGCTATCGAAATAAAAAATGCCTTTCGAGGGGTTAGGATAAACACGAATTTCACCGGATAAATTGTTTTTAACATTAGATATACCGGTATCGCTAACCGGAATATAGCTTATTTTAATCTGACCAGCCTTTCGGATGATAGTTTCCTGATTAAACTGAAATGGAATGAAGGTTGAAATAACCGTACCGGCATCTCCACCCCAAAACTCAATATTTGATTTTATAAGACTGGCTCTCGAATACTTAAAATCGGTATAATTAATTGATGAAACTGTCCGGAAATCATCATACACCGGCAAACAGGTTTCTTTCTTCAGCACAGCGCCATCGGAATTATACTCGTAGCGGTATTGCAGTTCATTTTCCCAGAAAACATTTTTCCAGCTTTGATAGAGTTCTTCGGTCAACCGGTTGGCTGAATCGTAGGTGTAAAATACATTCTGAGAGTTCACCCATTTGTTACTGGTTTTATCCCACGACTTCTGTATTTCTGATGATTTTATTTTGCCATCAGGCAAATAGTAGGTTTCGCTCTTTGTTACATTTACCCAGCTTGTATCCGTTTTTTCGGAAAATAACTGATTAATCACCTTTGCAGAGTCATTGTAACTGAAATTGATTTTAGATACCCCGGACAAAAAACCGGATGAATATCTGTATATTGTAATTTGTTCAGCTAAATCCTTTTCGTTGTATAAATAATCAGTATTCAGTGTTTTAATCCAATAATCGCCTGACCAGTTGTAATCGGTTTTGTTCGTCAGCAAATGCTGATTATAGCTGCATTCTGATTTCGAAATTAATATTGTATTTCCGTTTACCACATTCTGATGCGTTACTTTAATCAGATTACCATTACTGTACTCATAAATGATATGATAAAAGGTTTCCCAGTTATTGTTATTCCACCGGTTCATACGTTGCAAGGTACACAGTCCGTTGCTGTAAAGCCATTCGGTCTGATTTCGGCGCACCCATTCATCTCCTTTCAGCACGTATTTTGTTTCCAGTGTTTTCTCCTTATAGTCGTTATAATAGTACAGATAACGGTATGTGCTGTCGGTGTCGGTAACCTGTACTTCGGTAATCAATGGGTCGATATCAGTCTGAGCAAACGTCTGAATGACAGACATAAGCAAAGTTGTCATCAGCATCAGGAGAGAGAATGGTTTCAACAGCCTCATTTTTTGTACAAATTAAATCTCTGTAAATATTATAAATCTGCCAAAGATAAACACAAATGTTGATTTCAACAAAAAACAAATTCAACCTTTAGCAATTTTAATATTCCTACTGATATACTGATAATTAGACTGTTTTTTATTCAGCCGGTTTTAATGAAGATAATTTATCCGAAATCGAAAAAAAATGATTAACATTGCAGTCAGATATGTAGATCCAAAAACAATAATGCTATGAAAAAAATTTTTACACCTTACATCAAATCACTGGATGCTGCTGACATTGAAACAGCAGCTGACGTGCTGGAAGAAAACGGAACAAAAAGTGTAATTGACACACTCAACTGGCCGGATCAATATCCTTACAAACCCATCACTTATTTCTACATCGGGAGATCTGCCGATGCGGTTTTCATTAAGTATTCGGTGAAAGGAACCATGCTTAAAGCTGTTTATTCCGAAGACAATTCGCCGGTGCACGAAGACAGTTGTGTAGAGTTTTTTTGTATGCCCGAAGGTGCCGCGAAATACACCAATTTTGAGTTCAACTGCATCGGGACCTGTTCAGCAAGCAGCCGCCGCAGCCGCAACGAAGATATAGTGCTTTTCTCACCCAACGAGATGGCAACCATTCAGCGTTACCCTTCCATGGGCCGTCGGGCCTTCAAGGAAATGGAGGGCATGTTTGAATGGGAACTCACCGTTAAAATTCCCATGAAACTGATGAATATCGACCCTGAAAATCTTCCCGAAAAAATCAGGGTAAATTTCTACAAATGTGCTGACGACACCGATTCCATGCACTTTGTAAGTTGGGCACCCATCGATACGGAAAATCCCGACTTTCACCGGCCGGAGTATTTCGGCGAACTGTACTTCACGGAAAAATAATCCTTTTGCACAAATAACGACTGCCTGAACTGACAAAATTTCAGGCAGTCATTTTTATTTCCTGTAATATTTACAAAAATTGCTGTTTTTTGTAAAAACATTGGAACGAGTCTTTCTTTTTTCGTATTTTCGTACCAACAAAAAATACTATACAAATCTACTGACAATGAAAAAAATTATCACCGGAACATTGATCCTTGGTGCATGCTCATCTTTCCTGGCTGCACAAAACAATTTTCCGAACGTAATCTTTATCCTGGCAGATGACCTGGGTTATTCGGACATAGAGCCCTACGGTCAAGAAAAAATAAAAACCCCCAACCTTACAGCCATGACCCGGAACGGGATGCAGTTTATGCAGTTCTATGCCGGAACTTCAGTCAGCGCCCCTTCCAGAGCCAGCCTTATGACCGGACTGCACACCGGGCATACCCGCATCAGAGGTAATTTTGAACATATACCTGAAGGTCAGGAACCCGTAGGCAACTTGCAGACCCTTGCCGACCTGTTTCATCAGGCAGGCTACGTTACCGGATGTTTCGGAAAATGGGGTCTTGGATACCCAAATTCGGGTTCGGAAGCGACTGACAAAGGTTTTGATGAATTCTACGGATACAACTGTCAGCGGAAAGCACATACCTACTATCCGCAATGGCTGTATGACGGCAAGACAAAAGTCCTGCTTAACGGGAAATCCTATTCACAAGACTTAATACACCAAAAAGCATTAGATTTTATACGCAAAAATAAAGACCGTTCCTTTTTCGGATATTTTACCTATACGCTTCCCCATGCCGGACTGGAGCAGCCCAATGACAGTATTCTGAAAATGTATTCCGGAAAGTATCCCGAACCGAAAGCTTTCAAAGGTTACGGCGATTACGCTGACACACCGGAGCCGAGAGCTCAGTTTGCCGGAATGGTCACCCGCCTGGACACGTATGTGGGACAAATCCGAAATGAACTCGAAAAACTCGGAATAGCTGAAAACACGCTCATCATTTTCACCAGCGACAACGGTCCGCACCTGGAAGGCGGTGCCGACCCGGCATTCTTTGCATGTGACAAGACGCTCAGAGGTACAAAACGATCGCTCTACGAAGGTGGTATGCGTGTTCCAATGATAGCCGAATGGAAAGGTACCATCAAACCGGGCACCATCAGTGAACTTCCCGCGGCTTTCTGGGACATGATGCCCACTTTCGCAGACATCACCGGACAGCAGAAAAGCTGGATACAAACCACCGATGGAATATCCTTTCTTCCGGAACTGAAAGGAACCGGCACGCAGACAAAACACAAATACCTGTACTGGGAATTTCATGAAGAAAACGGAAGGCAGGCACTACGGCAGGGCGACTGGAAACTGATCCGGCAGAACATCAGGAGTGGAAATCCCACGTTAGAACTTTATAATCTAAAAAGTGACCCCTTTGAAAAGAACAATCTGGCAGCCTCTAAAAGTAACCGGGTAAACAGTATGAAAAAACTCCTGGATAAAGCACGTACTCACTCTGAACTTTTCAATTTTGGCATTAACGAAGAATAAAAAAACGCTATGAAAAAAGTATTTCAACTGCTGACATTTATGACAATCTCTGTATTGATCTATTCTCAAAATTCAGCCACCATCAGTCTGAACTCCGGATGGCAATTCTCCGAAGCCGGAAAAAACGAATGGAAAGATGCTGTTGTACCGGGTTCGGTTCAGTCCGACCTGATACGCCTGGGTGTCCTACCCGATCCGTATTACGGAACCAACGAGAACGTAGTGCAGTGGCCCGAAGAAAAAGACTGGGACTACAAACAAACCTTCACTGTCACACCAGAACAGCTCAAATCGGACGAAGCGTTGCTTGTTTTCGAAGGTCTGGATACACATGCCGATGTATTTCTCAACGGTTCCCGCATTCTGCAAACACAAAACATGTTTGTGGGTCATAAAATATCGGTGAAAAATTCACTGCAAGCCGGTGAAAACAAATTATACATCCGGTTTTATTCGCCCTTGAAGCTTATGGAACCGGCACGACTGACAGCCGGATACGAATATCCTGCCGGTAACGATCACAGCGACAAAAAAGTGAGTATCTTCAACCGGAAAGCACCTTATCAGTTTGGCTGGGATTGGGGAATACGTATTGTTCAGATGGGTATCTGGAAACCTGTCTCACTGCAATTCTACAATCAGGCTTGCATTGACAATCTTTACGTCAAACAACTATCGGTCAGCAAAGACCAGGCACTAACCGATAATCAGATTGAAATACTTTCCACGTCCGAAATACCGGTGAAGATTGTGACCGGCGCTGTTTTAAATGGCAGAGAAATACAAACTGCTGAAAAACAAACAATCCTGAAAAAAGGAAAAAACAAAGTCTGCATCGCATTAACCATCGACAATCCGGAACTTTGGATGCCATCGGGATGGGGAAAACAAAACCGCTACGATTTCTATGCAAAAGTTTATTCGGGTGAACGGCTTATCGCTGAGAAAACCGAAAAAACAGGATTACGAAAAGTGCAGCTGGTACAGCAACCCGATGAACATGGAAAATCGTTCTATTTTGAAGTAAACGATATCCCGTTGTTTGCCAAAGGCACCAACTACATCCCCGGTGAAATACTGCGCACTCAACAGGATAAAACCTATTATGACAGGCTATTCGATAACCTGACGGAAGCCAACATGAATTTTATCCGTGTGTGGGGAGGCGGCACTTATGAGGATGACTATTTCTATCAGCTGGCTGATGAAAAAGGAATACTTGTGTGGCAGGATTTTATCTTCGGATGCGTACCATATCCTTCGGACGACGCATTTCTGGCTAATGTGAAGGAAGAAGTCATCTACAATGTAAAAAGGCTCCGCAACCATCCTTCACTAGCATTCTGGTGCGGCAACAACGAAATTGACGAAGGTCTTGATCACTGGGGCTGGGACAAGGAATATTCAGCAGAGATCAACAAGGAATGGCGGGAAGGATACAATAAGACATTCCGCAAGTTGATACCCGAACTGGTAAATGAAAACGATGGAACACGAAGTTATATACACGGGTCGCCTTATGACTCAAACTGGGGTAATTTAGCAAGTTTCAGCTCAAGTGATGTGCATGACTGGGGATTGTGGCACGGTCGGATGCCATTCGAAGCCATGACCGACAGGTTGCCGCGCTTTGCCAGCGAATTCGGATTTCAGTCATTCCCGGAGATGAAAACCATCCGGACTTTTGCCACCGAAAAAGATTTCGACATCAATTCCGATGTCATGAAAATTCATCAGAAAAGCGGCATTGGCAATACGGTAATTAAGCAATACATGGACATGTACTATCATGCTCCAAAAAACTTCGAAGATTTTGTATATGTCGGACTAGTGATGCAGGGCAATGGCATGAAGGAAGCCGTAGAAGCCAACCGCCGCGGCAGGCCATACTGCATGGGAGCGCTTTACTGGCAGCTTAATGACGACTGGCCCGTTGTCTCGTGGTCAAGTGTGGATTACTACAATAACTGGAAAGCACAGCATTACAAAATGAGGGATGTTTTTGCACCTGTAGCTCTTGGCTCGGTAATAAAAGATAACAAACTGAGCTACCTCACTATGTCCGACAAACTGGAAGATGTAAACAACCTCGTTCTGAATATTCAGGTGATTGATTTTTCGGGTAAAAAACTCAAAAGTTTCAGCGAAGCGGTAACCGCGAAAGCCAACACAAGCCGGATTGTGAAAACATTTGACACAGACCTCTTGCTTACTGAGGATCAAAAACATAACTGCGTAATTCATGCCTGGCTGAGCGACAAAAACGGTAAAATTGTTTCAGTGAAAGATTACTATTTCTTTTGGCCAAACAAACTGAATTTACCTCAAACAACTATCAGCAAAACGGTGAAATACGAAGACGGGAAATACACCATAACTTTGTCATCTCCCAAACTGGCGAAAGATGTATTTGTGGAAATTCCGGTACAGGGGGCACGTTTCTCGGACAATTTCTTTGACTTGATGCCCGGACAAAAGAAAGTGATCACAATCATCTCGCCGGAATTGAAGAAAATAAAAAAAACAGATATAACTATTAGGCATCTTAGAGAAACGTATTAAGGTGATTAGTGACTAGTGATTGACTTATTGGGGTCTTAGGTCTTTTATCTATTGTACTGGCTCTTGGTTTTATTGCCTAATGTCTTGGTTCTTGGTTCTATTAGTCTTTGTTCTATAAATCTTACAAAAAATGTATAAACTGGAAATTTGCGCCAATTCAGTGGCGAGTTGCGTGGAAGCACAAAAGGGAGGTGCATCGAGGGTTGAACTTTGCGCTGCCATTCCCGAAGGAGGTACGACTCCCTCCTACGGTGAAATAGCGGTAGCACGCGAGCTGCTCGATATCAGCCTGCATATCATCATCCGGCCAAGGGCGGGAGATTTTCTTTACTCCCGAACCGAACATAAAATCATGCTCAAAGACATCGCCATTGCCCGTAAACTTGGGGCTGACGGTGTAGTTATCGGTTGCCTGACCCCCGATGGCGATGTGGATATGATTCGTAACAGGGAACTGATAGACGCGGCTAAAGGCATGAGCGTTACTTTTCACCGGGCTTTCGATATGTGCCGGAATCCACTGGAAAGTCTGGAAAAAATCATTGAGTTGGGATGCGACAGAATTCTGACATCCGGTCAGCAACCCAAAGCCGAACAAGGCATTGATTTGCTGAAACAACTTGTCACAATTGCAGATAAACGTATTATTATCATGCCCGGAAGCGGCATCAACGAAAATAATATCGCATACATTGCACACGAAACAGGAGCTACCGAATTTCACCTTTCGGCCCGAAGCGCCATACCAAGTCAGATGCAGTACCGCAACCCGAACGTATCAATGGGTGGCAAAGGAATTGAAATCAATGAATACGAGCAAAACACCACCAACGCGGTGAAAGTAAACAAAACACTTGAAAATCTTAATAATCAACTAATATAAAATTACTATGAAACAAAAAACTTTCAAATTTCTGATTACGTTTATGATTGTAATGCTGAGTGGTCTGACCCTTAAGGCTGCCGAAGCCAACTTCCGGGTTATTCCGCTGCCCAATGAAATTAAGAGTACTAACGCCGGTGCTTTTAATCTGAATGCTTCTACCCGCATAATTTACCCGAAAGGGAATGAAATGATGAAAAAAAATGCCGAATTTCTGTCGGATTACCTGAAAGAAATTACAGGAATAAAACCGGATGTAAGCGATTCCGGCTCAAAATCAAATGCCATCGTTCTTGAAAATGGTTTGAAACATGCAAATCCGGAAGCCTATAAGCTGACAGTAACTTCAAAAAACATCGTCATTGCAGGAGCAGGTGAAAGAGGTGTATTCTATGGCATACAGACTTTGCGCAAAGCTACACCCATCGGCACGGCTAAGATCAGCTATCCGGCAGTCACCATTCTCGATTCGCCCCGCTTCGCTTATCGCGGCATGCATCTGGATGTGGGTCGCCACTTTATGTCAGCCGATTTTGTAAAGAAATACATTGACATACTGGCAATGCATAATGTCAACACCTTTCACTGGCACCTGACCGAA
The DNA here is from genome assembly GCA_035402725.1 of Paludibacteraceae bacterium. Taxonomy (GTDB): domain Bacteria; phylum Bacteroidota; class Bacteroidia; order Bacteroidales; family Paludibacteraceae; genus UPXZ01. The sequence continues at coordinate 11,599 of DAONDU010000045.1, forward strand.
GATCAGGGATGGCGCATTGAAATAAAAAAATATCCGAAACTGACTGAAATTGGTTCTATGCGTGCAGAAACGGTTATCGGACATAATACCGGCAAATTCGACGGAAAACCTCACGGAGGCTATTATACTCAGGAACAAATAAAGGACATCGTTGCCTATGCTCAGGCACGCTACATCACCATCATTCCCGAAATTGACCTTCCCGGACATATGCTGGCGGCTCTGGCAGCTTACCCCGAGTTGGGATGTACGGGAGGACCTTACGAAGTAGAAAAAACCTGGGGAGTCTTTGACGATGTACTCTGCCCCGGCAAAGAAAAAACATTTACCTTTCTGGAAGATGTTCTTACCGAAGTAATGGCACTTTTCCCCTCAAAATACATCCATATAGGGGGTGACGAATGCCCGAAAGTACGCTGGACAAAATGCCCCGATTGTCAGGCAAAAATTAAGGAACTTGGCCTGAAAGACACCGACAAACACAAAAAAGAATTTTACCTGCAAAGCTACGTTACCGAACGAATTGAAAAATTCCTCAACAAAAATGGACGGAGTATTATCGGCTGGGACGAAATTCTGGAAGGCGACCTCGCACCCAACGCCACAGTAATGTCATGGCGCGGCATCGAAGGGGGAATAGAAGCTGCTAAACTGGGTCACGATGTGATTATGACCCCCAACAGTCACCTCTATTTTGACTATTATCAGACCGCCGATACTGAAAATGAGCCGATGGCCATCGGAGGATTTCTACCGTTAGAACGAGTTTACAGCTACGAACCGTTACCTGATACATTGACTCCCGAACAGAAGAAACATATTCTGGGCCCTCAGGCAAATATATGGACTGAATACATCCCAGATAGTAAGCAGGTGGAATACATGCTGCTACCACGACTTGCAGCACTTTGTGAAGTTCAATGGACACAACCCGAGAAGAAAGATTACGCCAGTTTCATTGCCCGCCTTCCGCACATGATTCAGCTCTACGATCTGTACAAACTCAATTATGCTACACATGTTTTTGATATTCAGGCTAATTTAACGCCAAGACCAGAAAAAGGAAGTCTCGAAGCCTCCTTCAAAACCATCGATAATGCACCGGTTTATTATACGCTCGACGGTTCGGAGCCAACAACAAAATCCAGTCTTTACAGCGGTCCTGTCAGTCTTAATCAGAATGGAACGATTAAAGCAAAAGCTTTTCGGACAAATGGAAAAGACAGCCGTACATTTACCCAAACGATCAACCTAGGTAAAGCCAGCCTGAAACCCATTAAACTGCTCACAAAACCTGCCCGTAATTACGGTTACACAGGCGCATCTCTGCTCAACGACGGTCTTTCCGGAAAAGGAACCAACTATAAAACAGGACGATGGATCGGTTTCTCGGGAGATAATCTGGAAACAGTTATCGATCTGCTGAAAACTACTGAAATATCCAGAGCTTCCATTAAAAACTGTGTGGTTACCGGTGACTGGATACTCGATGCACAGGCATTTACAGTAGAAGTTTCGAGCGACGGAGAGAACTTCACTTATGCTGCGGGCCTGGAAACAAATCCATCAGACAAAACCGAGCACTGGAAAGGTATAGTAACGCACACGGTTACATTTCGCCCTGTCACAGCCAGGTATGTAAAAGTAACCGTAAAACCTTTTACAGCATTTCCGGCATGGCATGGTGGAGATGGCAAACCTTATATTTTCGTAGATGAAATAAGCGTAGATTAAAAAACATTCAACATTTAATTAATGAGACTGATACAAAAACAAAAAATGTGTCAGTCTCATTAATTTTATTTAAGAAGTAAAAGTCATCCATCAAAAAAATAATCTGATAATCTGACAACAAATCACTAAAAACAGGGATGATTAGTTATTTCATTTTTGCGAAAATGAATCCTGGAATCTACCTTCACGATTTCCTTCCAAACAGGTTGAATGGCATTTGATAATAAAACAGAAAAGTTCAGCTAAAATCTTGTTTTTTTCTTAATAAAAGTTCCCCATCCCGTTTCAATTGTTCAATATTGATTATTTTTGTAAAAAAATAATTGATGGAACTTTACGAAATATTCAAAAAACATCCTGTAATATGTACCGATAGCCGGAATTGTCCGGAAGGTTCACTGTTTTTTGCACTGAAAGGCGATAACTTCGATGCGAATGCCTTTGCACTTTCGGCGCTCGAAAAGGGTTGCGCTTATGCTGTTATTGACGACAAACAATACGCTGTGGATGAACGGTTTATTCTTGTCAATAATGTACTGGAAACCCTGCAGGATCTGGCGCGTCAACACCGCCGTCAACTGGGAACTACCATTATCGGAATTACAGGCACCAATGGTAAAACCACCACAAAGGAACTTATTGCAGCCACACTCAAACAGAAGTACAGGATTCATTTCACAGAAGGGAATCTGAACAATCATATCGGGGTACCTCTGACACTGCTTCAACTGACGCCAGAACACGAACTGGCAGTCGTCGAAATGGGCGCCAATCATCCGGGTGAAATAAAAGTACTGGCAGATATTGCACAGCCTGATTACGGCATCATAACCAACGTGGGTAAAGCTCATCTCGAAGGTTTCGGCTCATTCGAAGGAGTCATGAGAACCAAAGGCGAACTTTATGATTACATTTATAAAAGCGGGGGTAAGATTTTTCTGAATACCGGTAATGCCTTTCTGTGTTCCATGTCGAAAAAGGCAAAATTCATCAGCCCGGACAGAATTCTGTCGTATGAACTCGGCAACAATCTGAAAGGCCATGTGTCAGTAGGTAAAACCCTATCGTGCAACCCGCTTCTCCACCTGAAATGCCAGAATAAGGAAAGTGAATTCGAAATCAGGACTCAATTAATTGGAACGTACAACGCCGAAAATGTATTATCGGCTGCTACCATCGGAACACATTTCGGAGTGAGCAATGAACTGATAAAAAAAGGTCTGGAAGAGTATATTCCCCGGAATAACCGTTCGCAGTTGACTATCAGCGAACACAATAAAATCATTGCTGATGCTTATAACGCCAACCCGACGAGTATGCACGCTGCCATCCTGAATTTTGCGCAGATGGACGTACCTGAAAAAACCCTGATACTTGGCGATATGCTTGAACTTGGAAAACAATCGGCCGATGAACATCAGAAAATTGCAGATCTGGTGAAAGATAAAGGGTTTTCTTCCGTTTACCTGGTAGGAAAAAGTTTTCAGGCGACCAAAAGCAATTTTAAAAAGTTTGCCGACATCGGGGCGCTTATCGCTGAAATCCGCGAAAACCCGCTGCAAAACAAATTTATACTGGTAAAGGGTTCGCACGGCATTCATCTGGAAAAAATACTGGAATTGATTTAATTACAAATACATATTTGCTAAAAAATGGAAAAGAAAAAAATGACCATATTACTGGTTGCTTTGGGTGTTGTGATTGCGGCCCTGATAGCCGGTTTGTTATACACGATGAACGCATCGTCGGAAAAAGATGAACAAATTGCAGCAACTGAAGAAATGATGACTTCTGAAAAACAACAACTGGAAACCGAATATAAAGATCTGGCAGGAGAATACGACGGATACACCATGACCATCCACAACGATTCGCTGCTGAAACTGTTCAACGAAGAAAAACTAAAGGTAAATAAACTGCTGGAGGAACTCAAAACCACTAAAAGCTCGAATGCCAAACGAATCATAGAACTCAAAAAAGAACTTGCAGCCCTGCGCAAGGTGATGGTTCATTATGTCAATCAGATAGATTCCCTTAACCTCCAAAACAAGCGCCTTACCAACGAAAACTACGAAGTTCGTCAGAAATATGCCTCTGCATCGGCTACCGCCGAGCAACTTTCGAAAGAAAAAGAAAGTCTGAATGAAGTTGTAACACGGGCCGCCATTCTCGAAGTGTATAATTTCAGCATGACGCCGCTCGACAAACGCAACAAAAAAACGGACCGGGCATCCAAAATCACTACACTCCAGTTCAATTACACCATCGGAAAAAACATTACCGCTACTCCCGGGCAGAAAACAGTGTACGTGCGCCTCACCCGCCCCGACGATGAACTGATGACAAAAAGTAACGATTCCTATTTCACATACGAAAATAAACAAATAGCCTGCTCGCTCAGCAAGGACTTTGAATACAGCGGTGAAGCGCGCAACGACGTACTTTACTGGAAAGTGGAAGAAATCCTGCAAATCGGCAACTACCGTGCCGACTTCTTTGCGGACAACAACAGGATCGGTACATTTACCTTCCGGATTGAAAAAAAATAGTATCTTTACAGTCTGATAAATGAACATATTCCGATGACTGCAGAGTCCCGAAAATTTGGCATTGCTGCCGGAAAAATAGCTTTCGATGAAAAGCACCGAAGCACGATAAAATTCAACATTTCGCGCTACGAGGCTGCCTTTGCCAAAGGTCTGGCGCGCTACAAAAACGTAAATAGTGCAAAAAGTACTGCTGCTGCCATCAAACGGGATGTTCTGAAAAACTGGGATAAATATCTGCTGGAATTTGAGAAAAACATAACAGCCAACGGTGCGGAGGTGCTTTGGGCTGAAAATGAAACTGAAGCAACAGCATACATCCGGAAAATTCTGACCGAAAACGAAGCCCGTCTGCTGGTGAAAAGCAAATCGATGACCACCGAAGAGATTGAACTCAATGAAACAGCAAAAAGTCTGGGTGTCGAATCGGTTGAAACCGACCTGGGTGAATTCATCGTGCAGGTTGCAGGCGAAAAGCCATATCACATCGTTACTCCGGCCATGCATAAGTCAAAAAAGGACATTGCCGTGCTTTTCAACGAAAAATTCAATACCCCTGCCGACAGCACTCCCGAAGAGTTGACCGATTACGTAAGAGGGGTTCTGAGAAAAAAATATACGGC
>DAONDU010000046.1:0-16498 GCA_035402725.1 Paludibacteraceae bacterium
GATAAAACCAATTTCGATAAAATCAGGCAGGAAATCATTCGTCAGTACAACCGTGGTGGAATGATATCTGTGAGCTGGCATATCAACAATCCGCTAACTGACGGCGATGCCTGGGATGCGAAAACACCCGGTGCTGTAAATTCAGTTTTACCCGGAGGCAATAACCACAGTAAATTTATGAAATGGCTGCAATCAGCCGCCGGATTTCTGAAAACACTGAAAACTTCCAATGGTACAAAAATACCTATCGTTTTCCGCCCCTGGCACGAACACACTGGAAGCTGGTTCTGGTGGGGAAAAGGAAACTGCACTGCCGAAGAATATAAACAACTCTGGATCATGACTTACCGTTTCATGAAAAACGAAGGACTGAATAATCTGCTGTTCGCCTACTCTCCCGACATTCAGGGTCCGGGCGATATATATCTGGAGTTTTATCCGGGCGACAAATATGTTGACATTCTTGGTCTTGACGGTTACCACCGCGATAACGAAAAGGGTACTGAAGCTTACACCAAAGCTCTCAACACCATCCTGGCTTTCATGACAGAAGAAGGCAAAAAACGTCATAAACCCATAGCACTTACCGAAACCGGGCTGGAAGCCATACCAATTGCCGACTGGTGGACGAATGTACTTTTACCCATAGTTGAAAAATATCCTGTAAGTTACGTATTGGTTTGGAGAAATGCTTATGACCGTGAAAATCATTACTATGCACCCTATCCAGGTCAAATATCAGAAGCGGATTTTAAGAAATTCTATTTGAATTCAAAAACTCTGTTTTGTAAAGATGTTCAAAATTTATACAAATAAAACATATACAAGATGAATGATTTTAATAATAAAATTAAGCAGCTGTTTGAAAATCAGGAAAAATTCCTGAATGTAGAAAACACCCCTGTAGTGAATACTAACGGATGGTATCAGCGATATAAAAATCCAATACTCACTGCCGCTCACATTCCGCTCAACTGGCGTTATGATCTCAGCGAGCAAACAAATCCGTTGCTGATGGAACGAATCGGCATCAATGCTGTGCTTAATTCGGGAGCCATAAAATGGGAAGGAAAGTACCTGATTGTTGCCCGCGTGGAAGGTTATGACCGCAAATCGTTTTTTGCAATCGCCGAAAGTCCGAATGGCATTGACAATTTCCGGTTCTGGTCGCATCCGGTGTTGATGCCCGACACTGAAAATCCGACAACCAATGTATATGATATGCGGCTGACACAACACGAGGATGGTTGGATATACGGTATTTTCTGTGCAGAAAGGCCTGATCCTACAGCTGCATACGGCGATTTGTCGAAAGCCACTGCTGCAGCAGGCATTGCCCGCACGAAAGATCTTATTCACTGGGAAAGATTGCCAGATCTGAAATCGGACAGTCAGCAACGCAATGTGGTGCTTCATCCTGAATTTGTAAACGGTAAATATGCGCTTTACACCCGTCCGCAGGATGGATTTATCGATACCGGCAAAGGTTCCGGAATTGGCTGGGCGTTGGTCGATAGTATGGAAAATGCTGTTGTAACAGAGGAGATTATCATTGACAAACGTTTTTATCATACCATCAAAGAAGTGAAAAACGGAGAAGGACCCTCACCTATAAAAACTCCGTACGGATGGATTCATTTGGCACATGGTGTAAGAAATTGTGCTGCAGGTCTGAGATATGTATTATATTTGTACATGACTTCACTCGAAGATCCAACTCTGCAAATAGCTGCACCGGGCGGATATTTCATGGCACCCGAAGAAGAAGAACGTGTGGGTGATGTATCAAATGTTTTGTTTTCGAATGGCTGGATTGCCGATGATGACGGTCGCGTGTTTATCTATTACGCTTCGTCGGACACCCGTATGCATGTAGCAACGACGACTATCGACAGACTGGTGGATTACTGCCTGAATACACCGGAAGACGGCTTGACAACAACAGCGTCCGTTCAGGTAATTAACAAACTGATTGACAAAAATTTACAAGTTCAATAAAATAACTGATACCAATGGCACAGATTAAGTTTAAAGAAAAAGCAGGTTATGGATTTGGCGACATGGCATCATCCATGTTCTGGAAAATCTTCGGGATGTATTCATTGTTTTTCTATACCGATGTATTCGGAATTTCAGCGGCAGCTGCCGGAACAATGTTTCTTGTAGCACGGCTCTGGGACTCGTTCTTCGATATCGGTGTCGGAATTATGGCCGATCGCACCAAAACCCGCTGGGGTAAATACCGTCCCTACCTGCTGTGGTTTGCCATACCTTTTTCCGTTATGGGAGTCATAACATTTTTCGTTCCAGATTTCGGACAGACAGGCAAACTAATATATGCATACATCACCTATTCGCTCATGATGATTGTGTATTCACTTATCAATGTGCCTTATGCATCCTTACTCGGCGTGATGTCGCCCGATCCGAAAATGCGCAATGTACTCTCTTCTTATCGAATGACATTCGCGTTCATTGGAAGTTTTATTACTTTTATGCTGTTGCAGCCACTGGTTGATTTCTTTTCACAAACATTTGATTCTGCCAGTCTCGAAAAAACCGGAGAGGGTCTCCAAACTGCAGTTCATGCTTCGGTGAGCAATTCTCCGGTTGGTTGGACTTTAGGCGTACTTGTGATAGGTGCCATCTGTTCTGTCCTGTTTTTCCTGTGTTTCAGTCTTACACGCGAACGTGTGGAAGCAGTCAGCAAAGAAGAAAACGAAAATATATCGGTTAAACAGGATCTGCAGCATTTGCTACACAATTCACCCTGGTGGATTCTTGTCGGTACGGGGCTGGCGGCACTGTTATTCAATGCCGTACGCGATGGTGTGGCCATTTATTATTTCCGCGATTATGTGGGAAGTAACTACACCGCGCCGTTATTTGGCTGGGATATGGCTACCATTTATTTTCTTGTTGGTCAGGCAGCCAATATTGTCGGTGTCGTACTGGCACCTTCGGTTTCGGCCCGTTTCGGCAAACGCCATACTTATATGCTTGCCATGGTTATTGCTGCCGTACTGAGTATTGTGTTTTTCTTCATCCCCAATAATGTAACCCTGATATTAATACTACAGGTACTCATTTCTGTTTGCGCAGGATATGTGTTGCCACTGCTTTGGAGCATGTTTTCGGACATTGTCGATTATCAGGAATACAAAACAAACCGCCGTGCATCCGGATTGATTTTTTCTTCATCGTCCATGTCGCAAAAACTGGGCTGGGCATTGGGAGCAGCTCTTGGAGGCTGGATACTGGCTATTTTCAAATACAATCCGGAAATCGTAACACAATTACCTCAAACCATATTTGGTGAACGGCTCATGCTGAGTGTATTCCCTGCCATTTGTGCGCTGCTGGCTGCGGTAGGTATGATTCTATACCCGCTCACTGAAGATAAAGTGAAGCAAATAGCTGAAGAACTGAATAAAAGACGTGAAGATGCAAAGTAACACTGCAAGATTACTCAAAGAGGCTGAACAAATATTCACTGAAAATATCAGTCCCTTCTGGTTGTCGAAAATGGTTGATGATGAGCATGGAGGTTTCTATGGTCGCATAACCGGCGAAGGTGAGATTTTTCCCGATGCCCCAAAAGGAGCCGTACTGAACGCCCGTATTTTATGGACATTTGCTGCAGCTTACCGCATTTTCGGGGAAGAAAGTTATCTCATTGCTGCCAGAAGAGCCAAAGAGTATCTGCTAAAACACTTTTACGATATCACTGACGGAGGTATTTATTGGATGCTCGACTATACCGGAAAACCCCTTGAAACAAAAAAACAGATTTATGCACAGGGGTTTGCCATTTACGGTTTGAGTGAATACTACCGGGCTACGTCTGACAATGAAGCCCTCGAATGTGCCAAAGCGATATTTTTTGACATAGAAAAACACAGCTTTGATAAGCTGGGAAACGGTTACCTCGAAGCATTTACTAAAAACTGGCAACCTATTGCCGATATGCGGTTGAGCGAAAAGGATGAAAATGTGGAGAAAACGATGAATACTCACCTCCACATTCTGGAGCCATATACCAATCTTTACCGGGTATGGAAAAATGAAAAGTTGAAACATCAACTCCAAAACCTGATTGAATTATTTCTGGATAAAATCATCAACCCGGATAATTATCACCTGAACCTGTTCTTTGATATGGACTGGACGGACAAGTCTGAAATTATATCCTACGGACACGACATTGAAGCCTCATGGTTATTGTACGAAGCAGCACTTGTTCTTGGTGATGAAAAAATCCTTAAAAGAGTGAAAGAACTTATTCCTCATATCATAGAGGCTTCACTCGAAGGATTTCAGCCGGATAACAGCATGATTTATGAAAAAGAAGAAAACTCCGGAGATGAAGACAGAGACCGTCATTGGTGGGTTCAGGCCGAAACGGTTGTGGGTCTGTTGAATCACTATCAATTATATAACGACATCAATTCCCTCAACAAAGCAATCGCATGTTTCGATTATATAAAAAACAACCTGCAGGATAAAGAAAACGGTGACTGGTTCTGGAGCATCCGCAGCGACGGAACTGTCAACCGCAGCGACGACAAAGCAGGTATCTGGAAATGTCCCTATCACAACAGCCGGATGTGTTTTGAAATCATGGAACGCTTCGGTCGGGAATAATACAAGTGAAACACAAATTTTTACAGAAATTACTAATACCAATCTTTCAAAATGAAACACTTTCTTTTAATCATGTTATCGCTGGTTTCCATTTTAACATTTTCATCCTTCAAAGCGCCACGGAACACTCCTGTGGCTGTTCACGGCAATCTGAAAGTTACAGGAACACAACTTGTCGACCAGCAAGATCAATCCGTTATGTTGAGGGGCACAAGTTTTGGCTGGCACAATCTCTGGCCGCGTTACTACAACAAAAAAGCAGTATCCTGGCTCGTCAAAGACTGGAAATGTAATGTGATACGTGCATCAATGGGTGTTGCCCTTGACGATTCGTATCTCGAAAATCCCGATTTTGCACTGAAATGTATGACCACAGTGATTGATGAAGCTATAAAATGCGGAATTTATGTGATAATTGATTTCCACAGTCATAAAATTCATACCGCAGAAGCCAAAGAATTTTTCACCTTAATGGCAGGCAAATACGGTAAATATCCGAATGTGATTTACGAAATCTTCAACGAACCCGACTATTATTCCTGGGAAGAAATTAAAACATATTCGGAAGAACTGATCTCCACCATCCGTACTGTCGATCCGGACAATATCATTCTGGTTGGTTCGCCACACTGGGATCAGGACCTGCATCTGGTTGCAGAAAATCCAATCAAAGGACAGAATAATATTATGTACACCATGCATTTCTATGCAGGGACACACAAAAAGTGGTTGCGCGACCGTACCGACGAAGCGATTGCAACCGGAATTCCCGTTTTCGTTTCCGAGTGTGCCGGAATGGAAGCATCGGGCGACGGACCCATTGATGATGAAGAATGGAATTCGTTTCTGAGTTGGATGGAAGAAAAAAAAATCAGCTGGATTGTCTGGTCGGTTTCCGATAAAAATGAAACCTGCTCCATGCTCCTTCCCCGTGCTTCGTCTGAAGGCAACTGGGCTGACGATGTGATAAAAAAGTGGGGTCTCTTAGGCCGCGATGCCATCAGAAAAGGTAATCTGAATAATGTAAGCAATCATTTGAACCACGACCCGCAGATAAAATAGTATTTTACATTAATTTTATGGAGTTAAAAAACGTAACTAACCTGGTAAATTTATAATTAAGAACAAATTATAATCCAATGAAAAGTAAATTTATTGTATTAATCATTCTTTCGGCTTTAACCTCTGCGGCATTTGCCAAGGTTACACTGCCCGAAATTCTCAGCGACAACATGGTGCTACAGCAGAGTACAACAGTAAATATTTGGGGAAAAGCCAGTCCAAACAATATTGTCAAAGTGCAGCCTTCATGGATGAAAATGACCACGACCGTGAAAACGGATAATAAAGGAAATTGGTTGGCTAAAATCCAAACACCGGAGGCTACATTTACACCTCAGACCCTTACTTTTTCGGATGGTGAAACGCTGACGCTGAAAAATATTCTGATCGGTGAAGTCTGGCTTGCATCAGGTCAGAGCAATATGGAAATGCCACTCAACGGATTTTGGAACTGTCCCATACAGGACGCCAACGAAACCATAGCCTTGTCCGGGCAAAACAAAGGAATTCGTTTTGCCGTTGTCCCAAAAACTCCGGCATACGAACCTCAGGAAACCTGCCCGGGTAAATGGATGCTCAGCAATCCAAACAATGCACCCATTTTCAGCGCTACAGCTTATCATTTTGCTCAAATGCTTTACAATACACTGAATGTGCCGGTGGGAATCATTGTTTGCAGCTGGGGAGGTTCACGTGTCGAAAGCTGGACAAACCGCGAAATTCTGGAAACCTATCCCGATATTGACCTCACCCAAAAAGGTATTGAAACCGAACATGAATGGAAACGACCACTGCTGATGTATAATGGTATGCTAAAACCACTGTCAAACTTCACACTGAAAGGTTTTATCTGGTATCAGGGAGAATCGAACGTGGGTAAACATGACGTTTACGCCCGCCGTTTTGCCACAATGGTTGAACTTTGGAGAAAAGACTGGAAAAACAATAATCTTCCCTTCTATTATGCCGAAATTGCACCCTGGATATATGGCGATGGAGAAACAGGAATTTCGGGTGCATTGCTGCGTGAAGCTCAGTTCAAAGCTCAATCCATCATTCCGAACAGTGGAATGATATCGACAAATGATTTGGTGGAGGAATATGAAAAAACAAATATTCATCCGAAAAATAAAACAGATGTGGGGAAACGGCTGGCTTATCTTGCACTGAACCAAACTTACGAATTGAAAAGCATTGCCGCCCACGGACCTGAATATAAATCAATGGAAATCAGAGACGGTAAAATAATTCTATCTTTCAGTTATGCACAGGATGGGTTCAGCAGAGAAAATGACATCAGGGGATTTGAAATTTGTGGAAGCGATAAAATTTTCATCCCTGCTTCCGCCAAACTCGACAATAATAATCTGAAAATAATTCTTTCCAGCGATAAAATTCAAAATCCGATTGCAGCGCGCTACTGTTTCCGCAATTTCCAACCAGGAAATCTGGCCAACACTCGTGGATTACCTGTGGTACCTTTCAGAACTGACAATTTTTAAATCGCTATATATGAGAACATTAATTATTTTGATAAGCTTATTATTCACCATGACCGTAAACCTGAAAGCAGCTGATAAAAAACCACTCTACAAAGACCCCAATGCCCCGATTGAGAAAAGAATTGACGATCTTCTCAGCCGCATGACCCTCGAGGAAAAAGTTGGTCAAATGAATCAGTTTGTGGGTATAGAACACATTAAATCTGCTGTTGCCAATCTGAGCGAAGAAGAATTGAAAACCAACACCGCCAGTGCCTTTTACCCCGGATTTACTCATAAGGATGTCGAGGAATGGACAAAAAACGGATTAATTGGTTCGTTTCTTCACGTACTAACACTCAGGGAAGCCAATTATCTCCAATCGTTAGCCATGCAAAGCAAGCTGCAGATACCCATTTTGTTTGGTATTGATGCCATTCATGGCAATGCCAATGCTCCCGATAATACAGTATATCCAACAAATATCGGTCTGGCATCATCGTTCGACACCGAAATGGCATACAAAATTGCCCGCCAGACAGCCAAAGAAATGCGCGCAATGAATATGCACTGGACGTTTAATCCAAATGTAGAAGTAGCCCGTGACCAGCGCTGGGGCCGTGTGGGTGAAACCTATGGCGAGGATCCATATCTGGTATCTCGTCTGGGTGAACAAACTGTGAAGGGTTATCAGGGCAATCTGAACAGCAACGAGGATGTACTGGCTTGTGTCAAGCATTTCGTAGGCGGCAGTGAACCACTGAACGGTACGAACGGTGCACCTGCCGATTTGTCGGAGCGAACCATTCGCGAGGTTTTCTTTCCTCCCTTCAAAGCCGGAGCAGATGCTGGTGCCATGTCGTTCATGACAGCTCACAACGAACTGAACGGAATTCCTTGTCATGCCAATGAATGGTTAATGAATGATGTCCTGCGAAACGAATGGGGCTTCAAAGGCTTTATCGTGAGCGACTGGATGGACATTGAACACATGTACGACTTGCATGGCACTGCCGAAAACCTGAAAGAAGCTTTCTATCAAAGCATTATGGCCGGAATGGATATGCATATGCACGGCATTTACTGGAATGAACTGGTAACTGAACTTGTGAAAGAAGGACGAATTCCGGAATCACGTATCGACCAGTCAGTGAGACGCATACTGGATATTAAATTCCGCCTCGGATTGTTCGAAAATCCGTTTGCCGACGAAAAGCAGTCGATGAAAGTTCGCCTGAATCCCGAACACCGGGCTACTGCCCTTGAAGCGTCACGCAATAGTATAGTTCTTCTGAAAAACAATGGAATACTTCCACTGAAAAACCAATATAAGAATGTTCTCATTACAGGCATCAATGCCAACGATATGAATATTCTGGGCGACTGGAGCGCTGTTCAGAAAGAAGAAAATGTGATTACAATCCTCGAAGGGCTGAGAATGATTTCGCCCGAAACAAGTTTTGACTTTGTCGATCAGGGATGGGATCCCCGCAATATGGATCCGAAAAAAGTGGAGGAAGCCGTTGCAAAAGCTCAAAAATCGGATCTGAATATCGTGGTTGCAGGTGATTACATGATGCGATTCCGCTGGAAGGAGCGCACAAGCGGCGAAGACACCGATCGCTCCGATCTTGATCTGGTAGGATTGCAGAATGAACTGATTGAAAAAATTTCAGCTTCAGGTAAACCTACAATTTTGATACTTGTGTCCGGAAAGCCACTTAGTATAGAAAAACAGGCTAGTCAGGCTGCTGCTGTAATAGAAGCGTGGGAACCTGGCATGTATGGAGGACAGGCGGTTGCTGAAATTATATACGGAAAAATCAATCCTTCAGCTAAACTGCCGGTTAGCATACCACGCAGCGTAGGACAGTTACAGATGATTTACAATCACAAACCTTCACAGTATTTTCACCCATATGTCATTACATCGAGCGAACCGCTTTTTCCGTTCGGCTACGGACTCTCCTACACTACTTACAAATACAGCAGCCTGAAACTTTCTGAAACCACAATTCCTCAAAACGGCAATGTTAATGTCAGTTTGGATGTAACAAACAGCGGTACGTGCGATGGAGTTGAGATTGTGCAGTTGTATATCCGCGACAAATTCAGTCAGGTTACCCGTCCGGTTAAAGAACTGAAAGATTTTGCTCGGGTATCGCTTAAAGCCGGTGAAACAAAAAATGTTACATTCACCATTACACCTGATAAACTGATGTTTCTTGACAAAAAATTAAATCCGGTTGTTGAACCAGGCGAGTTTATTGTGATGGTCGGTTCATCTTCCAGGGATAGCGATTTGCTGAAACAAAGCTTTTTCGTGAAATAATAGATTGATTTTGTTGTGATTTTTTTAATTGGTCATAGAGGTTTCTGAATTCAGAAACCTCTATCTTTTAATATAAGGAAATTGACTAAAGAAATTATTTTGTGTTATTATAGAAAAATTATTTTGACATTAAATACATATTATTATATTTGCAAAATATATTCTTTTATTTATTAACAATAGACCCACAATAATGAAGAAACTATTATTTATCTTGATATCAGCAGCATTGCTGGTATCCTGTCAAAATGAAAAACTGAGCGATTTGAGCAAAGTTGCAACGGAAGTTCCTGAAGTTAGTTCACAGATCATTCCGGGTAAGTATGTTGTTGTTTACAATACTATTGGTATAAAAAAAGCTGCCAGAATTGCCTCTCTGTCAGGAAATTCAATAATTACTCCTGAAAATGTAGTGACTATGACTAAGGAAATTCTAAGTTCCTCGAACATTCAAATGAGAGCACCTGAGTTAGCTTACGCAACTGCACTTAAAGGAGTAGCAATTGAGCTGACTGATGCTGAAGCAGCCGAACTGGCTAAGTCTCCAGCTGTAAAAGGTGTTTATCCGGATATGATGATCAACTTCGGATTGCCCGAAGTATCAATAAACGGAAAACCTGCAACTCCGGCTGCCCAGTCAACTCCGTGGGGGATAACCCGTATAGGTGGAAGTACAGACGGTACAGGTAAAACAGCCTGGATCATCGATACCGGTATAGATATGGATCATCCGGATTTGAAAGTAGATCAGACTAAGGGTAAAAATTTCGTTACAACAACCGCTACTCCCGATGACGATAACGGACATGGAACTCACTGTGCCGGAATTGTTGCCGCTCTTAATAACGGCCAGGGAGTCATTGGTGTTGCTGCCGGTGCAACCGTAGTTCCTGTCAAAGTGCTTAATAAAAGAGGTTCCGGAGCTTATTCGGCTATCATTGCAGGTGTTGATTATGTTGCAGCTAATGCCAAAGCCGGCGATGCTGTGAATATGAGTTTAGGTGGACCGGTTTATACTCCGCTTGACGATGCTATTATTGCTATGGCTGCAAAAGGCATTAAAGTAGCCATTGCAGCTGGCAATGAATCTCAAGACACGAATAATGTTTCACCCGGACATATTAATGGAACAAATATTTATACCATATCAGCGATGGGCACAGGCGACTTGTGGGCTTCCTACAGCAATTTCAGCAATCCGCCGATTGACTTCTGCGCCCCTGGTTCATCAATTTACTCAACTTACAAAGGCGGTGCTTATGCTACACTGAGCGGTACTTCGATGGCAACACCTCACGTTTGCGGACTTTTACTACTTGGAAACATCGGAACAGATGGCTATGTGAAAAATGACCCGGATGGTAATGCCGATCCCATTGCACACAAATAATTGTTTCTGGATATAACGTATAATGAAAATGCCCGATATTAAATATATCGGGCATTTTTTATTCGTTCATCATCACTACTGTGTGACAAGCTGCCAAACCAGCTGTCTCGGTTCGTAAACGACTACTGCCTAACGACACGGGCTTGTATCCCTTAGCTATTGCTTTCTTTACTTCTTCCTGACTAAAATCACCTTCAGGGCCAATCAGAATAATGACATCCGATGACTTATGGTACAGGTTCTTGAGTAGATGTTTTTCTTCATCGTAGCAGTGAGCAATAAAACACTGAGCAGCCTGTTTTGTATTGATAAAGTCATCAAAGCTGCACATTGTATTCAGCTTGGGGAAAAAAGCCTTAATGGACTGTTTGGCAGCTGATACAATGATTTTTTCAAGCCTTTCGGGTTTGATGATTTTACGTTCGGAATACCGGCAAAGTAAAGGAGTAATCTCATCAATTCCCATTTCTACTGCCTTTTCAATAAACCATTCGTATCTTTCTATGTTTTTGGTTGGTGCAATGGCGATATGGAGTTTATAATTCCGTTTTCCGTACTCATCGATTTTATCTACAATTTCAAAAGTGCAATGTTTGGGATGCGGATTGGTAATCACGGCTTTGTAAAATCCTCCGGCTCCATCCACCACTTCGATAGTACTACCAGCCTGCAACCTGAGTACACGCACTGCATGTGCCGATTCTTCCTCCGGAAGTACTTGTTCGGTATGGATAGCAGGGGCATAAAACAGATTCATCGCAGTAGAATTTTTTCAGTTTATAATTAGGAGTAAATGATAGCTGTGTGATGATTATTCATTCCATATTTTCCATGCTGCTTCGGCCTGCCCGGTAAGCATGCCTTCACCATTGAGCACCGATGTTCCCTGCGCTTTTCCTTTTTGAAGAAATAATGTTTCTGCAGGATTATATACCGAATCAAAAAGCAAATGTCCGGAAGTAAGAAACCGGTAAGGAATATCCGGACAGCTATCCACATGAGGAAATGTACCTACCGGAGAAGCATTTATAATAACATGATATTCAGTGAGTATATCTTCATTCAGGTCATGATAACTAAACTGTCCGTTAACAGGCGAACGTGATACGAATTTCGTTTCAACACCCATCATTCGCAAACTGTAATCAATCGCTTTGGATGCACCTCCGGTACCAAGTATCAACGCCTTTCGATGATGTGGCCTTAGATACGGTTGTATGGATTGCATAAATCCAACAGCATCCGAATTGAAGCCTTTGAGTTTCAGTTCGTTATTCTGACGTATAAATTTTATAACATTAACAGCTCCTATTTCAGTGGCGACAGGGTCCAGTTCATCGAGAAAAGGAATGATTTGCTGTTTGTAGGGAATGGTTACATTCAGCCCGCAAAGGTCAGTCATATTTTTGAGTCCGGCAAATTCATCGATTTCCCTTAATTCATACAAATCATACCGGGCATTAATTCCCTCCTTGTCAAATTTTTCAGTAAAAAACTTTTTTGAAAACGAATGACCTAAGGGATAACCTATTAATCCGAAAAATCTCATTGATTTTCTGTTGAATGATTGGTTGATAACTTTTCGGCAGCTCCCGGACACAATTCAAGAAACAAGTCTGAAGCATCCAGATTGCGGTTTACAGCTTGAAGGAGGTAATCGGCCGATACGTTGTAATTGCCGTTATAATAATTGGCTACAGCAAGGAAAAGTTCAATATTTTCGAGGGTGGTGTCAAAACTGTAGGCTGTTTCGTAATATCTAAGGGCTGTCTGATACTCAGCATTATCCATATATATATTACCGATTGCCAGGAGCGTATCAGCCTGATTAGGTTCAATGGATATTGCTTTCAGATAGGCTTTGAGCGCTTCATCAATATTATCCAGTCCGATGTAAGCTTCAGCCAGATAGACCCATGCATCCGACATACCGTCATTGATTTTCATTGCCTGTTCGATGTAACCCAGGCATTGTGAGTATTCTTCCATCTCGAGCAAACAAATTGAAATGCCAATCAGAGCATCGTAATTATCTGCCATTTCGTCAAGAGATAGTTTGTAATAGTGATATGCTTTCGGAAAATTTTCGAGTTTTTCGTAACTCTCACCCACAAAAAGCATGACCTGCCATTTTTCCGTAACCATTTCGGAATAAGCCAGATAAGCTTCTATGGCATTTCCAAACTGATTGAGCTGAAAATGTGCATGAGCTTTCTGTATCTGTGAAATGCTGTCTTTTTCGTTGATTACCAGGGCATAATCATATGCATCAATGGCCTCTTCAAACTCATTCAGCAGAAAATAAATTTGTCCGATATTAAACCAGGCTTCACCAATGTAAGCATCTATATCGATAATCCGCGAATAGGTTGAAACAGCTTCGGTAAGCATCCCTTTTTGTTCCTGGCAAAAAGCCAGTTCGAATAGCAAATCCACATTGTCGGGATTATATTTTTCTCCGATCAGAAGTATGTCGCATGCATAATCAAACTGAGATTCGGCCATAAATTTCAGCGCCATTTCAATACAAAACTGGTCAACTTCCTCGCTTTCGCTTTCGATGAGTGATAATGCCAGGGATTTTGCTTCCTGTAAGCGTTCAAGTTTAATCAGGGCTTCTATTTTTAACTGTTCAACTTCCGGATCGGAATTCTCCACCAGATTTGACAGTAAGCGAAAGGCTTTTTTAAGATCACCTGTAGCCAGGTATATTTTTGCTCTTTTGGCATCAAGTGCACCACTTGATGGATGCAGTTTTTTCCCCAGTTCCAGAGCGTTGAGTGAGTCTTTGGTTTGTCCGTTACGAAGATAATACTCCACTATACGTTCCATTTCGTCCACATCAAAATAGCCCGGAGCAGTACCCAAAAGATATTTTTCATATCTGCTTACCAATTCACCTGCTTCGTCATCAAGCTGAAAGGAAAAATTTCCCGACATAACATTACTTTTTTTGCAAAAATACTATATTTTAATCGAAACTGAAGCTATTTTCACAAAACTTATGTACATTTAGAAATAAATTCGTCCGAAAAGGTCCGATTGTTGCTGTAAACTGTGGAATGTGGCTTACTGTTTTTTTTTCGTTTTCTGACATTTCACTATCTTTGTAGAAATCATTAAATAGGTCTATGAATTTCTCAAAATTATTCCATTTTTGTCCTGTTTGCGGCTCGAAAGAGTTTGCGCAGAAGAATGTAAAGTCAAATGAATGCGCTTCCTGTGGTTTTATTTATTACATCAATCCTTCGGCTGCTACAGCTGCATTTATTCGTAATGAGGATGGCGACTTGCTGGTTTGTCGCAGAGCACACGAACCTGCCAAAGGGACTCTCGACCTGCCGGGAGGATTTATCGATTATGATGAAACAGCCGAAGAAGGCGTGGCACGGGAGATACTGGAAGAAACCGGTTTAAGTGCCATAAATGTGAGATATTTATTCTCGCTGCCTAACGATTATATATATTCCGGGCTGGATATTCCTACCATGGACTTGTTTTTCGAGTGTAAATTAGAAAATTACAGCCGGTTATCGCCTGCCGATGATGTGGAGGAATGTTTTTTTCTGCCACTCGGCGAAATAAATCCCGCACTTTTCGGTTTAAATTCAATAAAAAAAGCGGTCGGCATGTATATTGATAATCATAATATGAAAAAAGAAATTTTCCTGGCATAATATTATTTTTTAAAACACTACATCAACATAATTATGGCAAAAAAACTGATTTTAACTATACTGATCGCAATTTCCTGCGGCTTGTCGCAGGCTCAGCACACGCTTGAGTTTACACTGTCCGATAAGTTATTTTATCAGGGGAAAGAACTCTATGATCAACGCAAATATGCTGCTTCGTATCGGAATTTTGAAGATTTTCTGAAAACAACGGCTGCTACCGATGCCGGAATGATCGTCGAAGCTGAATACTATTTATGTTCCAACCTCTTCGAAATGCGTCAGAAAAATGCCAAATTACAACTACAGGATTATCTGGAAAGACATCCGTACAGTCCTTATGCAGACCGCACAAATTACATGCTCGGGATGCTGGAATATGAAGCAAAAAATTACCCTGCAGCGCTGAATTATTTTCGGAAAGTTGACGAAACACATCTGATTAACCGCGAAAAAACCGATTTTCTGTTCTGTCGGGCATACTCCAATCTGGCAACCGAACACCCCGAAAAAGCACTCGACATTTTCAATACGCTGAAAAATCAGGATGACCGGTATCAGGTTACAGCTCAGTATTATGCAGGCTACTGCCTCTATCTGCTTGGCAATTACGATGCCGCCCTCCCCGACCTCCTTGCTGTTGAGCATAATCCCGAATTTGAAGACGTGGCGCCCTACTATATCACTCAGATTTACTATTCCAAAAAAGAGTATAATGAAGTGGAGCAAAGGGCGGAAAAATTGCTGAAGAAATATCCCGATAATAAAAACAACGCGGAAATATACCGGATTTTAGGCGAAAAAGCCTATGCTGACCGCAATTTCTCCAAAGCCATTGATAACCTGAAAAAATATGAGAAATCAGCCCCAAAGGTATTGCGCAATGACATGTATTACCTCGGTGTAAGTTGTCTGAAAGCCGGCAATCCTCTGGAAGCGGTAACATATTTGTCGAAAGTAACCATCGGTGAGGATGAAATGAGCGAAAGCGCTTATCTGCAACTGGGCAATGCCTATGTTAAAGTAGGCGACATGACGAATGCCAAGATGGCTTTTGAATCTGCAACCCGAACCCGCTTCAATGCGGGTGTAAGAGAGGAAGCACTCTTCAACTATGCACTTTCGACCTACGAAACCAGTTCGGCTTTTGGTGAGTCGGTCAAAGCATTCGAGCAATTTATCAGCGAATTTCCAAACTCCGGAAAAACAGATGATGCATTTGATTACCTATCTACCGTATATCTGACTTCAAAAGATTACCAGTCAGCCTACAAATCCATTTCAAAAATAAAAAGCCTTACACCCAAACTACGTGAAACAAAGCAATATCTCGAATATCAGCTTGGAACAGAAGCATTTGCAGCCAACAACTATACAAAGGCAACTGATTATTTCAGCAAAGCCCTACAGTCTGCCGCTCAAGGCAAATATCTAACCGATGTGTATTACTGGAGGGCCGAAAGTTATTACCGCACAGGTGAATTTTCCAAATCAGTTTCAGACCTGCAGTCATTCTTCAATCAGCCCGATGCTCAAAAAAACCAGAATTATACGCAAGCATTTTATGGAATGGGTTATGCTAATTTCAAACAAAAAAAATACAGCGAAGCGCTTAACTGGTTTCTGAAATACATCCGGGAAGAAAAAAACACATCTGCACCCGCGTATGCTGATGCTCTCAACCGCATTGGCGACGGTTATTTCACCGCACGAAACTTTACCAAAGCAACTGAATACTACGATAAAGCAACCGAAATTTCGCCTTACAACGGCGATTATGCCATTTTCCAGTCGGCTTATACCGATGGTTTACAAAAGAATTATTCCAAAAAGATAAATAAACTGGAACAACTGCTGATTAAATATCCACGCTCTGAATACGGCGACGATGCACTTTACGAGATTGCACGCGCCT
>DAONDU010000047.1:0-16408 GCA_035402725.1 Paludibacteraceae bacterium
TAGAAATTAGAAATGTGAGGTTTATAGTTTCAAGTTTGATGTTTGATGTTTGATGTTTGATGTTTTGAATCAAATATTTAACTGCAAACTTCTGACTTCCGACTTCTGACTTCTAACTTTATCAATAGTATTTTCGGTAAATTTTCCAGTAATCGTTGGACATGAGGAAATCATGTAAAAAAGCATTGAGAGAATCGCGAAGCTGACCGGCTTCCGGATTGACACCCCACGAAAACTGCTGGGTAAATCCAACGGGTACGGAGACATCTATATTTGTAAAAGTGCGTTTCAAACTTTTAGCCTGCAATTCATCACAAATTGTATATTTAATTTTTCCGGCCGAAACAAGCTGAACAAGATCTTCTGTCGATTTATCAGGCATTTCCACTATTCGGATGGTATCGGCCAGTTCATCGGACAGGTTTTCAAGCCGCTGTCGGAAAGGTGATCGGACGGGGATGCAAATGCTGTCGTTAGTCAGCAGATAATGACTTCGAATGGCTTTCAGATTTGTGGTATCAATAATTTCCTGCTGCACAAGCACCTGGCGACCCGAAAGAATGGGTATGGTGAGTGCCAGTTCTTTTTTGGTTTCCGCCGTGTTAGGAATATTCATTGCCAGTAAATCATATTTGTTTTCTTTTATTCCATTCAATGCAGAATCCAGGTTGTTCTCGGGAATTATCTCCAGTTCAAGCCCCATTGAGTTGGCAAATGCTTTCGCCAGTTCGTAATTAAATCCTTCTATTTTATCATCATACAACTTAAATCCCAGCGAACTTTTATCGGTCACCACCCTCAGTCGCCCTGATTTTCTGATTTCCGAAAAATCGCGTTTTACTGTCGGTGTATAGACTTTGTGAGTTACAATTACGCCGATGCATATCAGGGCTATCAATCCCAACACCACGCCTGTATTTATTTTCGTACACCGTTTCATTCGAAGTCACCTTATGCTTAGTTGTAAAAATTCCAGGAAAGTCCCAGCTTCATCACCGGAGGATTAATGGGATAATTGGGCATATAAAAATGTGCGCCACTCATAAAATATTTGTTCAAATGATTGTATTCAATGAAGAATCGAGCCTGTTTCAGATGAAAATTGGCATACACGTTCAGAATTGGATAGTTTCCGATAAGTACCTCTTTCTGTGTATAAAACTGGCCGGTGGCCGGCATATAAGCCGGTGCATAATAATTGGAGTGATAACGCACCGAAGCACCTAACTGTGGATACAAATCCTTAAACCATTTGGAATAATAATAAAAATTATGGAACAGGGTCAAACCTGGTAATGGCAGCACATCGGGCACTGAACTCACCTGATACACCGCATTGTTTTCGAGTACAAATTTACCAAAATGAAAATCCTGCTTCAGGTCGGCCGAAAGTACCTGAATATTGCCCTGATATTGTGACGGCAATGCCTTTTCGTTGAAATAGATGTAATCCGTAATATTCTCGACACCCACATTCAATTGTGTATACAATTTCGGCAATGAAAATGAACCGCTCACATGGGTTTTGTACATTTTGCTAAATTCGTTGTCCCACCGGAAATGGGTGGAATAATAGTGTTGAAGGTAATATGCCGGTTCCTCATTCCGAATAAATGCATTGGCCGAGAGCGAAATCTGTTGATTGAACAGTCTGAAATTGCCAACGGCTTTGCCTTCCAGTCGAAATTCGCCCAACTTGTAACCAATCAGGTAGATATCTCCCAAAACACTGTACCGAAAGTTGGTTCCTCTATTTTTTGACAATACACCGCCAACCCGGGTGTTGGATTTTGTGGCCCGATACAATGTAGTGTCTGGTTGGTAGGTAAATTGCTGAATTTCATTTTCCACATATCCGGTCAGTCCGAATTTCATCCATTTATTAAATTCCTCTTCCAGACTGATCGATACCAGGTTCGTAAGAGTACGAACTGCTGCTGTATCGTTGGCTATCTTTCGGGTAGTATCTGAAAATTCGTAGAACTTTCTCTCCAGGGTAGGTTCGTAGTATCGCTTTTTCATCTCCTCAAGCTTAATAGTATGCCCAAACCGGGTCACCGGTACGTACTCCGACCGAACGGAATCCGCACTCACTTTTACTTCCCGGTTGAAGCCAATGCTGTAACCGTGATTGTAATAAAACTGATTTTTGCGGAATACGGAATATCCGGTAATGGCCACCGGAATATCTTTCGGTTTTACATTCAGATCGGGATTGGTGAGATAACTCAAATCGCTCAGTCCCCCGTTTTCGTAGTTGAAATGATTATTGACAGCTACCAGCCCGTTAGCCGAATAATGCTTACCGTTGTACCGTCCGAAAATTCCGCCCGAAAATCGTTTTGCAGCCTGATTGTTGTATTCACCCACTGCATGAATATAATCCAGTGTTGTTCCGAAATTGGCCTTGCCCGATGGGCTTGCCGTAAACAAAAATTTGACCTGTTCCTCTTTGCGATAGGCCGAACCGCCGGTGAGGTAAGTCAGGTTGGTAAATGGAAAAGTAGTATCGTAGAATGAAGCTGACGAAACATCGAGCGTGTAAGGCTTGTAAGCATTGTCAAACAGAAAATCGGAGCCCTGTGGACGTTTGAAGTAAAGTTTGGACTGAAGCGGTAATCCCAGATTGCCACCATATGAATTGGCTATACTGAATGTTTCCACCGGATTTTGATCCGGAAAGTTGATGGTAGCCGTATCCATGGGAATAGTATCAGCCACAGCAAGCTGCTCTGATATATGCCACACCTTTATATGTTTGACCGGTTTCGTCGATTTTTGTTTGGGAGAAGCTATCGAATCAGTCTGTGAAAAAGCATGAATTCCCGCTAAAATCAGACTAAAAATAAGTATGTATCGTTTCATCAATGAGTGGTTTAGCACTAATAAACCGCAAAGATACAAAAATTTGTAAAGCTTAAACTGAATGGCAGGGTTATAAAAGGTAAAATTGAAAATTTATAACGAAAATTCAAAGTCAGATTTAATTCAACTGAATTTGTTTCGGTCCTTCCGGCCGGATATTAAATTGCTTCAACAGGGATAAAAAAACAGCTAATCCGGAATAAAAAACCATGAATACTATTGTCAATCAAAGAATTGTTTGTATCTTTGCACCCTCATAATAAAAATCATTTATTAACCATTAAAAAGGTAAAAAACAGTATGTTAAATCATTATGAAGCCGTTTTCATTTTAACTCCCGTTTTGTCTGATGTTCAGATGAAGGAAGCGGTAGATAAGTTCAAAGCTGTCA
The DNA here is from genome assembly GCA_035402725.1 of Paludibacteraceae bacterium. Classification (GTDB taxonomy): domain Bacteria; phylum Bacteroidota; class Bacteroidia; order Bacteroidales; family Paludibacteraceae; genus UPXZ01. Next base: position 3,257 of record DAONDU010000047.1, read on the forward strand.
TCACAGACAACGGAGGAACTATCACAAATGAAGAAAACTGGGGCATGCGCAAGCTGGCTTACCCAATTCAAAAAAAATCGACAGGATTTTATGCCTTGTTACAATTCGATGTTGAACCGACCGTAATCGCTACCCTCGAAACTCAGTTCCGTCGGGATGAGAGAGTACTTCGTTTCTTAACTTTCCGCCTCGATAAGTATGCTTTCGAGTACGCTGAAAAAAGAAAAAATGTAAAATCACAACCCAAAGAAGTGGTAGAAGAAAAAGCAGCAAAAAAAGAACTTAAAGAAGAAAAGGAGAATTAAAACATGGCAGCACATTCAGGCGAAATCAGATATTTAACTCCACCCACGGTTGACGTTAAAAAGAAAAAATATTGTCGTTTCAAAAAAAGCGGTATCAAGTACATTGATTACAAAGATGCCGAATTCTTGAAAAAATTCCTCAACGAACAGGGAAAAATTCTTCCCCGTCGTATCACCGGCACTTCGTTGAAATATCAACGCAAAGTTGCTCAGGCAGTAAAAAGAGCACGTCATCTGTCGCTGCTTCCTTATGTAACCGATATGATGAAATAATTATTAAAAAGGAGAAAAGATTATGGAAATTATATTAAAAGAAGATGTAATCAACCTGGGTTACAAAGGTGACATTGTTAAGGTTAAAGACGGATACGGACGTAACTACCTGATACCGACAAAAAAAGCCGTTATCGCAAGCGAATCTGCCAAGAAAATGCTGGCAGAAGATAACAGACAACGCGCACATAAATTTGAGCAAATCAAAAACAACGCCGTTGAACTCAGCGAAAAAATTGCAGCACTGGGCACTCTTACAATTGGTGCCAAAACAAGCTCTACGGGTAAAATCTTTGGTGCAGTTGGTCCTATCCAGATTGCCGAAGCCATCGAAAAAGCCGGCCTTATTGTTGACCGGAAAATTATTGCCCTCAAAGATCCAATCAAAGAAATTGGTTCCTATACAGCATCTATAAAACTTCACAAGGAAGTTTCCGCTGAAATCTCATTCGAAGTGGTTTCTGAATAAGTTCCTTTCGATTCAAAATCCCCCGAAAAGCCGATATGCTCATAAAAGTGTATCGGCTTTTTTTACCTCCTTCCATGAAATAAAATTTGTACACTACAATCCCCGAATTTCAACGTTTATTCAACGATTAGAAATCACCAGGAACAACTATTCGAAACAAACTAATCCGGACATAACGGTTTTTTCACCTGCAAAATCGGCCTTTTCACTGAAAATGTGGTAATTCTAAAAAAAGTATTTTTATTTTTGTGAATTACAGACTGTGAACATGAAAAAATCGACTTCGACAATTACCCGTTTCCGGTTTATCGAGACAATCATTTATGCCATTATCTGGTTGACCGTGATATCAATCCCCTTTTTCCATCACAGAAGTAACAACGTAATACTTTGGGACCGGATTTGTGAGGAATGGGTAAAGATGGCTGCCCTGTTTATCATTTTTTTACTCAATGTTACCGTGCTCGTTCCCCGGTTTCTTTTTACCCGAAAATACCGGTATTACATTGCCGGAGTTTTGATAACACTCTGTTTTATAATCCCGGCAGCAGTCTGGTCTGAACTGAAAGTTGACCGCTACTTCAATGCCAATATGCCCCCGATGGAAATTCGCTCGGGACTGCCTATGGAACTGGCACTTCCATGCCGGCACCCGAAGGATACAGATTGAAAAAAACCGATAACGAGCCTACTCCCTTCAGCATTTTTGCCGACTTACTTATTTTTGCTGTTTTACTCACAGGCGCGAGCACCACACTCAAACTCACTTCCAGGTGGATAACGGAAGAAAACATGCGTCGCGAAATTGAAAGAGAACAGCTGAAAACCGAACTTACCCTGCTGAAATATCAGGTAAGTCCCCATTTTCTGATGAATACGCTGAATAATATTCACGCACTAATAGATCTGGATGTTGACCGTGCAAAAGATGCGGTCATAAAACTATCATTGCTGATGCGTTATTTGCTCTACGACTCGGCTCACGGCAAAACCACCCTGCGCAAGGAACTCGAATTCATTGAAAGCTACATTTCGCTGATGAAAATAAGGTATCCGAAAAATGTGGTAGTTGAATACATCGTTCCCGCCGAGATTCCCGATATCAGCATTCCACCCATGCTATTCATATCATTTCTGGAAAATGCATTCAAACACGGCATCAGTTACCGGGCCGAATCATACATTCATTTCAAACTGGAGATTACGGCAGGCAACATTATCTGTCAAATCCGCAACAGCAAGCACTCATCGGGAAATGAGCCGGTATTAGAAACCAAAACATATTCCGGTATTGGGCTGGCCAATATCCGCAAAAATCTTCAATTGCTCTATAGTGAAAGCTACACGCTGAATATCAATGACAGACAGGACGAATTCGAAGTAAATCTAACACTGCCATTACATCGTGAAAATTAAATGTATAGCAATAGATGACGAACCCCTGGCACTCGAACAGATTGGTTCATACGTTCAGAAAACACCATTTCTGGAATTGATTGCCACATGCAAAAATGCGTATGAGGCGTTGGATATTCTGAAGGAAAAGGAGGTTGACCTGATGTTTATCGATATTGACATGCCTGATATCAGCGGGCTCGATCTGGTAAAATCGCTGGTAAAAAAACCACAAATCATATTCACTACAGCATACAGCGAATATGCATTCGAGGGATTTCAGGTGGATGCCATTGATTATTTGCTCAAGCCGATAAATTATGCCGCTTTTCTGAAAGCCGCCAATAAATCGAAAATATGGTTCGAGGTATCATTCCATCGTTTGAAGAATGATTTTATCTTGCGGGCTAATGACTGACGCATCAGCCGGTGTTTGTTGAAGTACCGCCGCAAGTAAAGCCGGAATATGTTTGAAAACTGGTCGACACAATGGGTGACGCAAAGTGGATCAGCATAATAATCGGGTGTGTGAGTGCTTGTTGCTTTTGGTGGTGATTTTCTGTGTTTCGGGTAATCATTCACTTTCATTTTCAACAAGGAAGGATATAGTAAATCGTAGCATTCATTAAATGCCAGATCGGAATTGTCCTTATCGCTAAACATAATATTCCAAAGCGGGTACATCAGCACCTTCCTTATCAGTTGTCTGACAAGATGGCAGTAAATGTGGAAATTATCAAGCTTTTGGCGTAACATGTTTATGAATTAAGAAATTTAATAACTGTTATCATACCACAATAATCGTGCCAATCGCTAAATATCATTAAATATCATTAAATCGATGATTAAATGGCGGGAAACCGGACAGAATAGCAGAAAACGGAAGGAGAATTAGGCAGTGTAGAGACGGAGCGCTGCCAGTGGGTTTGAGATGTTAAGCCAAACTGAGCTTGTTTTAATTAATTATGAATATCCGTTTGGTTAACTAATCTTTTAGAATTAAGACATCAGGGCTACGCACCGAAATATCGATTTTACAATCATCGTGCTACTAACCTGCCTGCAGCAGGTAGGGATATCACAGCTATGCTGCTCCAAATATCTCTGGTTTAGGGGCATTAGCCCTGATGTCTTTGTAGGATATTATTCACAGAATAATCAAAGGAACGTAGCTCTGTCATCTATATTTTTATAATTAACTCAACACACCTCACTCTGATTGTTTTATTAAAAAAAATCATTTCACTGTACAAATAATAAAACCATTTAAGTTTCCAAATAAAAACAGCAATATTCCTCACATAATGTATCGGTGCGCTGCATCTGAATATAAGCCATAGAGTGGCGTAACATTTGATGAAAACCGATAATCCCCGAATTTTAAGGTACAGCGTACCGAAATATTTTTAATTGAGCTTTTCAGGAGACCCTAATCAGGTAACAATTAACAAAAGAAACCGGGAAAACCCGAAGTGGTTTCTGAATTAGCTCCTTTCGATTCAAAATCCACAGAAAAGCCGATATATTCATTTTTTGAAGATATCGGCTTTTATATAATTAATCAGGTTGGTTTTAAGTCAACTCATCTATTTATATTCATATTCTATTGATATTCTTGATATTAATACAACATAGATGCAATTTGATATTCATAAGTCAATATGTGAATATATTTTTTCTTATATTCAGTACCATTTTTTTCTTACGTATTTTTGAGCAAAAATCAAATATATCATGGAAAAAGAAATAGTTATAGTATCAGCAGTTCGTACAGCCGTTGGTAATTTCAATGGTGCATTATCGGGTTTTTCAGCGGTTGATTTGGGTGTAATAGCAGCCCGGGAAGCCATCAGCAGAGCAGGCATTCAACCTTCTGATGTAGATGAAACCATAATTGGAAATATCCTGAGCGCAGGTTTAGGTCAAAATGTAGCCCGTCAGATATCGGTGAAAAGCGGCGTTCCTGTAACCAGTCCTGCCATGTCTATTAATATTTTATGCGGCTCCGGCTTACGGGCTGTTTCCCTGGCGGCCCAAATGATCATGGTTGGTAATTCCGAAATTGTACTTTGTGGAGGAACCGAAAGCATGACCAACGCGCCATATCTGCTTCCGCAAGCCCGGAGCGGCTACCGCATGGGCGATGGAAAACTGATTGACAGTATGATTAAAGACGGACTTACAGATGCATTCAACGATTATCACATGGGCGTTACTGCCGAAAATATCGCCGAAAAATGGAACATCAGCAAAGAGGAGCAGGATGAATTTGCGGTGCGTAGTCAGAATAAATGCGAAGCCGCTCAAAAAGCCGGAAAATTTGCCGACGAAATTGTGCCCATCTCCATCCCTCAACGCAAAGGCGACCCCATCATTTTTGACACCGACGAATTTCCACGTCACGGAGCCACCATTGAGCAGATGGCGAAACTGAAACCGGCTTTCAAAAAAGACGGAACAGTGACTGCTGCCAATGCATCCGGCATTAACGACGGTGCTGCCATGCTCATCGTAATGTCACGCGAAAAAGCCGATGCGCTTGGCCTGAAACCGTTGGTAAAAATCAAATCCTTCGGCACAACTGCTCTCGAACCCGAAATAATGGGATACGGACCGGTTTCAGCCACTCAAAAAGCGCTTCAACAGGCAAATCTCACAATTGATGATATTGATTTGGCCGAATTGAACGAAGCATTTGCCGCTCAATCCATAGCTGTGGTGCGCGATCTGAAAATCAATCCCGATATCGTAAATGTGAATGGAGGTGCGATTGCTATAGGGCATCCGGTGGGTGCTTCGGGTGCACGAATTCTCACCACCCTGATTTATGAAATGAAAAAACGTCAGTCAGAAGTGGGACTGGCTTCGCTGTGTATCGGCGGCGGACAGGGAACAGCCGTAATTGTGGAGAATACATAAACCCCTAATCCTTAAAGGGAAATTTAAAGTATTAACATACAAATTTTATTTAATATTTATCAAAAAAATAACTTACACCTCCAATCAAAACTCCCCTTTAGGGGTTGGGGGTAAATATTTATTATCATGAGACTTAAAGACAAAATTGCGATTGTAACAGGTGGTGCCGACGGAATAGGCAAAGCAACCGCCGTAAAATTTGCTGCCGAAGGCGCAACGGTTATTATTTGGGATCTGAATACCGATAAAGGGACAGAAACTGTAAAAGAAATTACCGAAAACGGTGGAAAAGTGAGTTTTGCAAAAGTAAACACCTCGGTGTATGCCGAAGTGGAAGCTGCTACTAAAGATGTGGTGGAAAAATTCGGTACATTGGATATTATCATTAATAATGCAGGAATTACCCGCGATGCTTCCATCAAAAAAATGACGCCCGAACTGTGGCAGCAGGTAATTGATGTGAACCTCACCGGAGTATTCTATTGCTGCAAGTGTGCATCAGAAGTGATGGTGGAAAAAGGGTACGGACGAATAATCAATGCTTCATCGGTAGTAGCCCTTTATGGTAATTTCGGTCAAACAAACTACGTTGCCACTAAAGCAGGTTTAATAGGGATGACAAAAACTCTTGCACGCGAATTAGGTCGTAAAGGTATCACAGTCAATGCCGTTGCTCCGGGATTTATCGCCACCGAAATGGTAAAAAAAATGCCGCCCGAAGTATTGAAAGGCATGGAAGAAAAAGTACCTTTGAAACGCCTGGGTCAACCCGAAGAAATTGCTGCAGCCTATCTTTTCCTGGCGAGTGACGAAGCGGCCTACATCAACGGGACAGTTTTGAGCGTCGATGGCGGTATAACTATTTAATAATCAACTTATGGCAACATCTGCACAAGTGGTAGGCGCTTCCATACTTTTTGCCGTTTACGGAATATTTATTCTGTATTTTGTGGTAAAAGGTTCGCGCGGCACAAAAAGTATCAACGACTATGCAGTCGGCAGTTTTACATTTTCGCCGGTATTCGTAGCGCTTTCGCTGGCTGCAGCTATGACCAGCGCGGCTACATTCGTCATAAATCCCGGATTGATAGCCACTTACGGTTTGAGCGGTTATTTGTCATTTGGTATTGTATTTCCTGTTGCATCCATGGTGTCGCTGGTTGTGCTGACTAAGAGTTTCCGAAAATACGGTCAATCGATGAGCGCAGTTTCACTTTCGAGCTGGATTGGAAAACGCTACGAAAGCAAAGGATACGCACTTTTTATTGCTTTCCTCACATTTCTGCTCATTACTTTTATTGTGCTCATACTCGTTGCACTCGTTAAGGTAATTTCGCAGGCACTCAACGCTGATCAAATTCTGGTTTTAGGTTTACTGATAGCGTTTGTATTTGGATATATGATGTTTGGAGGTGCCAATTCAATGGTTTACACCAATACCATTCAGGCATTTATTATGGTTCTGGTGGCAATTATTCTGATAGGATCCGGCATTCAGTTTTTCAAAGATGGTTTCGGAGCTTTTTTTGAAAAGTTACGATTAATTGACCCTGTCCTTGTTAAACCTACCAATCCGCAAAGTCCGCTGTTTCGCGATTTATTCGAAATTATATTTGTGCAGATGATAGTAGGAGCCGCCGTTGTTTGCCAGCCGCATATCATTACAAAATCACTTTTGCTGAAAAAAGAAAGCGATGTGAACAAATTTCTTGTAGTAGCTGTAATTGTTCAAATGCTTTTCTACTCTGTAGTGGTGGCCGGATTGTATGCAAGGCTCAAATTCCCCGATTTAACTCAAAACGGTGCTCATCTGAATGTTGACAGCATCATTTCGGCCTACGTAATTGAGGTTTTTTCAGGTGGATTTGCTTCACTCCTGGTAGGTTTGCTTGTCATTCTGGGGCTGATCAGTGCCGGATTTTCCACCATCGAAGGGCTCATCCAATCGCTGAGTACCACTATCACCACCGACATCATTAAGCCCTTGTTTGGGAAAAACATCAACGAAAATAACTACGTAAAAGTTAACCGGTTAGTAATTCTGTTTTTAGCAATAATTTCATTCTTTGTGGCACGAGATCAGATTATACAGCCAAATTTAAGTGTGGCTATTTTTGCTCAAAACGGCGTTTACGCCTATTTTTCCATTTTATTTGTACCCATTGTGTTTGGTATATTTCTGAAAAATGTAAATTTCATTACCGCTTTCTCAGGCTCGCTCACGGCTTTGATTGTGTACTACTCGGTGTATTATTTGTTTCCGGCCTTACTGAAATCAGGCGCTGCCGATTTTGGTTTTTTTAATCATTACTTTACCGGCAACGTACAAAATCCGGCAGTTGCAGCCTCAATAGCAATCCTCATGTCATTTGTAGTTGGATTTTTAGTACATTTGACAAAAAAGAAAAAATTAGCTGCGAATAATTTACAATAAACAGTATGAATAACTTTAAAGATTTATATAAAAGAAAACTCATTCCGCTGGATAAAATGCCCGATTTGCTTCAAAGCGATACGGATGTGATAGTAGCACAGTGTGCTTCGGAGCCGCAGGGTTGCATGTCGGTATTTCATCTGGCCAAAGACCGGGTGAGAGATGTAAAGGTTTTCTCGGTGCTGACCCTCAAGCCGTATGATTTTTACATGAAACCGGAGATGAAAGGACATTTCGAACTGTGCAGCTGGTTTCATGCACCGGGTTCACGCAAGGCGCTGAAAGAAAAAACCGGAACGGTAACCTATGTGCCCAATATGCTTCACAGGGCAGCTTCCGACCGTATGAAAGTTCGCCGTCCACACATGTTTGTGGGCACGTGTACTCCTCCCGACGAAAAAGGTTTTGTTTCGCTTTCGCTGGGACTTACTTACGAAAAAGACATACTGGAAGTGGCCGAAATTTCGGTACTCGAAGTGAATGACCAACTGCCCCGCACGTTGGGCGACACACAGGTTCACATTTCGGATGTGTCTTATTTTGTGGAATACTCCCAAATGCCGCCTACATTGCCCGAACCTGCACCCGATGCAGTAGCAATGGCTATCGGGAAGAATATAGCCGACTTAGTAGATGACGGATCGACCATCCAACTCGGAATTGGCGAAATTCCCAATGCAGCTGCATTAATGCTGAAAGACAAAAAAGACCTGGGAGTTCATACCGAAATGATGGTGGACAGCATGATGGAACTGTATGAAATGGGGGTAATTACCAACAAAGCCAAGAGTATTCACAAAGGCAAATTCATTTGTACATTTGCCATGGGAAGCGAGAAACTCTACAAATGGCTCGATAATAATCAGGCAGTGGAATTTTTACGTGGCAGTTACGTAAATGATCCTTGTTTTATGCGTCAAAACTCCAAAATGGTTTCAATCAACACCTGTATTATGATTGATTTTACCGGGCAGGTAGCGAGTGAAAGCATCGGTATAGAACAATATTCAGGTACAGGAGGTCAGAGTGATACGGCTGTAGGTGCTACTGAAGGTCTGGATGGAAAAGGAAAGTCAATCATTGCCTGCCGTTCGACTGCTAAAAGAGATACTGTTTCGACTATCGTACCGGTACTGCCTGCAGGGACAGGCGTAACATTACACCGCAGCAATACCGACTGGGTTGTAACTGAGTTTGGAAGTGTCCGCCTGACCGGGCGGACCGTTCGTGAGCGTACCGAAATGCTTATTTCAGTAGCACATCCCGATTTCAGGGAAGAACTCAGAAAGCAAGCCGAAGAAATGGGTTATTTGTAGAAAAGCCCCCCGGCCCCCTGAAGGGGGAGTAGAGTGTGAGGCAATCTTACATTTTCTGGAATAAGAAAGTTTATTTTTCAAATTAAATAAATATTTAAGTTTTACACAACGCTCTATTAACTTTACCTTCAGAGAGTTAGGGTGGGCAGATATATTTTCAAGATGTTACCAATAAAAATAGTATCCACAGGACTTTACGCTCCGGGTGAGCCGATAAGCAACGAAGAGTTGAAAAAACTCGCCGGAATTGAGTTCGACGAAGAAAAAATAGAAGGAAAAATCGGAATCAAGCATCGCCACATTGCCCATTTCAGGGGATTGGAGGAAACAACTGCCGATTTTGTAACTCACGCAGCTGAAAATGCTTTGAAAAATGCCGGATTATCTGCCGACGAACTTGGATTAATCATCGTGGCCACCGATACTCCGGAGTACGTTACGCCGGCTACAGCTATTATCGTGCAGGGACGTTTGCAGAAAGGGGAAAATTGGTGCATGAGTTTCGATGTTTCAGCATCATGTGCCAGTTTCACGATGGCATTTGACACGGCAGCGCGCATTCTGGCTACCAATCCGAAAATCAATTACGCACTGATTACCGGTGTGTATAATATGCCTGCTTTTATTCGTCCGGGCGATAAATTTTCTTATCCGATTTTTGCCGATGGGGCTGCGTCGTTTATTTTAACTAAAGATGAAAATGGTTCTTCTGGTTATATTGGAAATCAGATGCTCACCGACGGAACTCAATTTGATTATATCGGAATTTATGCCGGAGGTTCGAAAATGCCGGTTACAAATGAAATTTTGCAGGAAGAAAAAAACGGATTACTGAGTTTGAAGCCGTTGCCGGGCGACCGAAATGTGCGGCTGTGGCCTATGGTAGTTGAAAAACTGCTTAAAGAATACAACACCAACGCCGATGAAATTGATCATTACATTTTTACTCAAATCAATCGTTCGGTAATCCTGAAAGTAATGGCCGAAATCAATCAGCCCGAAGAAAAGGCGATGATGGTGATGGATCGGTACGGGTACACGGGTTCGGCTTGTGTTCCGATGGCTTTTCACGAAGGAGTAAAATCCGGCAAAATCAAACGGGGCGATAAAGTGCTTTTTATGGCATCCGGTGCAGGTTTGTCGGTAGGTAGCAATCTGGTGGTGTATTGAAATAGTGCCAATCCCCCTAACCCCCTGAAGGGGGGATTTTGGTGGCTTTTGGGAAAATTGTAAAAAAATAAATATAAATCAAACAGAATAAAACTATTAAAATTCCCCCTTCAGGGGGTTAGGGGGCATATATTTATGACAAACGTAGGAATTGTAGGAACGGGAATTTATATTCCTGAAAAAAGAATGACTGCTGCCGATATTTCGGTTGCTACCAACGGTGTGTGGAGCGAAACGGCAGTGATAGAAAAACTCGGAATAGTGGAAAAACCGGTGCCGGGTACTGAAGACGGTACCCAGGAAATGGGAGTTCGGGCAGCACTGGATTGCCTGAAAAATACCGGAATTGACCCGCTGGAAATAGATTTGATACTTTGCATTGGCGAAGAATGGAAGGAATTTCCATTGACCACTTCCGGAATTTACATTCAGTATAAAATAGGTGCCGAAAATGCGTGGGCGCTTGATATTCAGCAACGCTGCTGTACCACTGTGGCAGCAATGAAAATAGCCAAAGACATGATTATAGCCGACGAAACCCTGCATACAGTTATGATTGTGGGTGGTTACCGAAACGGCGATTTCATTGATTTTGAAGACAGTGCAGTTTCATTCATGTACAACCTTTCGGCCGGTGCCGGAGCCATGATTGTAAAGCGGAACTATAACAAAAACCTGATTTTAGGAACCCACATAGTGACCGACGGTTCGCTGGCACGGGCTGCCGGTGTAAAATATGGCGGAACAGAAAATCCGATAAATACCGAAAATCATCATCTGGCTTACAAATCATTAAAAGTTTTTGATGAAAAATTCATGAAAGACCGGTTGAATGAAGTTTCTATGAAAAACTGGTTTTATTGCATTGATAAAGCATTTGAAAAATCAAATATCCGAAAAAACGAGTTAGGTTTCCTTTGTTGTCTCCATTTCAAGAAGAGTATGTTCGATTACATGCTCACAGAGCTCGGACTTACATCAGACCAAAGCATCTATTTAGATAAATACGGTCATATGGGACAAATTGACCAGATTTTAATTCTACATTTGGCTCAGCAACAGGGAAAACTTAAAGATGGTACAATTATTTCAATGATTGCGGCTGGAATTGGCTACGCCTGGGGAGCCAATGTAATCCGGTGGGGATAAAAATCAACGAATAAATATAAACATCTAATAGTCTTATAATCAATTAATAATATCATATATTTGAAATTACAATACATTAGTCAACCCCTTTTATTTTTATATTTCAACATTAATCAATTTTAGAATTCACAAATTTGTAATAACAATTAAAAATTTATTTATCATGAAAAAATTATTTTTTATTTTGATCTCAGTTGCATTGGTTTTCAGCGCATGTAAAAAAAGTGAAGAAACAGAGGTATATGACCCAGCAACAGACGGTTTGATTGGTAACTGGCTTTCAAAAGGCGCAGATGTTGCCCCTCTTTTGAAGACCTATTTTGCCATTGACTCCATTACAGCTATGTTTAAGGCTGATAATACGTATCTGGTTAAGTCCTATTCTAAAGGAGCTGCCACCACTTATTCAGGCACTTATCTGCAAACAAAACCTGCTACAGGTACAATCTGGACCATTAAATTAAACCAAAGTACACCTACAGCAGTAACCAGTGAAGGTATTTTTGAAGTTGCTGGTACAAGTCCAAATTTCACACTGAAATATGAAGTTGTACAAACGGAACCAAGTATTGGTGCAACTCCTCCAACAATAACAGCCGGATTTGGCAGCAGCAACGGTGGAGCTTTGTTACAAATGAATGTTCAAAAATTCGTTATTGTAAAATAATTTGTTTGTCTTTAAAAATCAGGGTGTATTGAAAATATATCCTGATTTTTCTTTTATTGATTTGATAATCCAATTTAATTAAATAAAAATGAAAAAGATAATTGGCTCATTGATATTATTTTTAATTACTACAACAGTTGCTTTTTCACAATTACCTACTAATCAATATTTCTCAAAGGAAATTCCGGATAAAGCTAACAAAGAATTTCAGTTTCTCGGGTTCTTTATTAATCAGGCTGTTACTTCAAATATTTATCCCGAAAATGATTTTTTGAAAGGCCAGGTAGTAGGACGATTGTTTGGTGGCAATACATCAAAAACGAGTAATTCACACACGAGTGCGTATGTGGAACAACGGTTTTTGCCTTTCTTCATTTACACTCCTAATTTATTCAACGGGAAAGCCACACTGCGTGCCTCTTTTGAACTGGACTGGACCTGGGGTGATGTAGCTTATGGAGTGGGTGGAAATTTTGGAGGTGGATTCTCGGCCGATCAGGTAAACCTGCAAACCCAAAATCTGGAGTTGGAATTAAATCCAACAAAAGGGTTATACGTGAACTTAGGTTTGCAACGGATATTCGACACACCCTACAATCCCTATAGAACTTTATTCGATAAGATGACCTACACCGGTTATCGTTTAGCCTATTTCGGCACCGACGGTGTAGGTGTTTCTGTACGTAAAGACTGGGACTTCGCACGGATGAAAGGCGGATATTACAAACTATATGAAAATTACGTGCACTTAAATGACGACGTGACGTTGATGGAACTTAACGGGGAAAAAGATGTGAGCCGCACTTGGAAAATTGGTGGTTCAGCGTATTATATGCGCGATCGGGCAAATGGTGCAGGAGGTGTTTCTATTCTCAGTCAGGGATTTAACAGTTTGCTGGCCAGCCACAACGGGGTATACAGATTCAACTATGGAGGTGCAAAATACCGTGGCGATGTAGGTTGGATTGGTACATACTTTAGCCGCAATGCAGATCAATGGCTCGATCCGTGGACATTGACCGGATTTGTGAATGTAAATATAGGTCGAGCAGATA
>DAONDU010000048.1:0-16360 GCA_035402725.1 Paludibacteraceae bacterium
GCCTGTCTCACTTGTTTTGCGGCTCACCAGACAAAGTCGGTCGGTTGTTTGCAGATAATCAGTCATTAGGCCTTTATGCGGATAATCATAAAGTTTATAAGGAAATCCGGACAATCAAACAAATCGTTGTTCATCAGACTGAAAGAGACCGTTAACACACAGGTTAACGGTCTCTACTAAAGCATCACTAATCTGTCTAATCAATCCACCAGTACTTTGGTACGGGCATTGTCCACCTGAAGGATGTATATGCCTTTGGTAAGAGTTTTGCTGGTAAATTCACCGCTGCCTTTGAAAGTCTGCATCAACTGACCATTGATGGTGTACAGTTTAGCAGCCGAAAGAACACCGCTAACGTTTATCCGGCTGTTTTTCACTATCACAGGATAATTGAAGTTGTACTTAACTTCATTAATGCCCGAAGCCATTTTTTTCCAGCGATCGACAGTAATGTTGAGTACAGGAGTGGTTTTGAAGGTAACCTGACGATTTGCCGCAAGGTTCGATCCATCGGCCTGACATTCTTCATAAGCCCAGTCTTTGCGGTTCCAGCATTTGAATTCTACGATAGCTACCTGAGGAATTACCGCTGTGAATGTTCCGTCGTTGTTTTTTGTGGCGGCAATTGCTTCAGCCAGGCTCCATCCGCTACCGAAACTGCCAACGAGATAGACGCTGTCGGTACCTGCCGGAGTTGAAGTGATATTGACTGTAATATCGCCTACATTAACGGGATCGTAGATAGCTTTGAAACCGGAACATACCACGCTAACTTCATCGTTGGCACCACCATTTCCAAAATATGAGAAGTTGCTTGATTGTGTTTGTTCGTATGACCAGCTTGGACCGGAAGCAAACTTGAACTCCAGCAGTTGCGGGTCAATATTCGGAACTGTATAGGTATAAACTTTTCCGTCATTATCCTCACTTACAAAGGTCATTTGTTTCTTTGGCTGTTCCCAGTTGGCAAAACCTCCGGTAATGTAGCAGAAGAGTGTGGTTTTAGGAACAAGAACGTTTACCTTAACGTCACGTGGTGTCATAGGAGTAAAATACTTCTTAAATGAATTAACCACTGCACCGGTAAATCCAACTGCACCATAAGTAAAATCGGCTGAAGGATCACCTTGTTCGTAAGCCCAATCCGGTCCGGCAAGGAATTTAAAGTTGTAACCTGCATCCACATTATCGGGTACCGTAATGTCTGCTTCGAATGTTTTTGGTGAATCGGAAACTTTGGTCATGGGGGTGGCTGAAGTACTCCACCCATTAAAACCACCTGTGGCGTAAACTACTACAGTTTGGGATGGAACCTGTACTCTGAGTTTTACCGTTTGATCAGCGTAACTCATGGTTGTTGTTGCAAAAAGTGCAAGCAACGTAATTAAAAGATAGTTGTTTTTCATAAGACATTTGTTTTTAGAGATTGTTTTTAATGTTTGTAAATTGTAATACCTCTATTTGAGTTAATATAGTTCATTATATCATGAATGTCTGTTCTTTCCCCCCGCTTTCCATGATACGGAGAGCGGGGAGGGAACAGATTGTTCTGATTAATCATGTTATCGTGCCTAAAATCACTTCTTCCAGATACATGATGTTATACTCTTTGCAGGCAAAGTCACATCAAAATGATGATTACCATCGTCAATGGTCATCTGAACCGAAGTTGAATTTTCATTTTGCAGTACGATGCCGTAAGTTCCGTTGGGATTAACGGCGGCAGTAGCATTCACACCTGATGGCATGTAGCCCGAAGTGCCGATACGTGTTGAACCGCTGTGCAGCGCTTTTGACATGTGACCGATAAAATAATAATGAGATTTTCTGTCGAGTGTCTTGTAATCAGCCGAACTAACATCCACAGCGCCAAAGCAGGTGGTACATCCGCCGGGTCGGTTAGGTCCCCGCTTGTCGTCGAGCATTAAGTTCCATACAATTACAGCTTTGCAATAGCGGTTCAGGCATCCGATGCCTATTTCCTTCATTGTCCACATCAGGTCGCCGTCAAAAGTATAATTCCAGGTGCCGATTGACATCTCGGTAAAATACAGGTTCTTGGCAGGGTTGGCATTGTGAATTTTTGTCAGTTCACTGCTGCTGCCCCCGTAGGCATGATAGGCAGCTCCGTCGATGTATTTCGCCGCGTCGGGATCTTCGTAAATGCGTGTGGGATAACCCTGTTGATCCGGAATATTGTCGTAGTTGAAATTGTGATCAAACACCACAATTTTCGTTTTTATTTTGGCTTCCGCAAACTTCGGTCCCAGTGCTGTTTTGATGAAATCGCGCTGTTCCTGCCAGGTCATGTATAACGAAGCGGAATTTCCACGGTTGAGCGGTTCATTCTGAATGGTTATTGACTCGATGGGGAAACCTTCCTTTTCCATAGCCTGAATCCATTTTACAAAATATGTCGCGTAATCCTTATAATACTTCGGATTGAGTTGTCCGCTTGTCCAGGAATTATACGGTTGCAGATCAGTCAGGTTGTTAACTTTCATCCATCGCGGCGGAGTCCACGGCGAACCCATTATCTTCAGATTGGGATTGATGGCCAGAATTTCTTTCAGGATTGGATAAAGATCGCGTACATCATAGGGAGGCATCGCGAAGTTTTCTATTCCGGGTACATCACAACAACTGTATTCATCGAGTGAGAAATCAGAGCATCCGATTGCCACACGCACATAACTGTATCCCATTCCTTTTTCTACACTGAATGTTTCTTCCAGCAGTTTTGTCCGGTCTGCCTTCGTCATCTTCAGCAGGTTGTAACAGGTAGAGCCGGTGATGGCAGCGCCAAAACCATCAATGGTCTGAAAAGTCTGTTCAGGTTTCAGTGTCAGGGTTTTTTCAATATTCATATTGATACCCTTACTGAAACTTTTTGCCACAGAGCTAAACAGCATGGTCTTATCGGCAGTTGTAATGTATGTGTTAACCTCTTTGACAATGGTGTCGTTCGTTCCCGGAGGTTGTGGTGTGTTGTTATCCCTACATGCGGCGCAGCTTGCAAAGATGAAAACAAAGGTGGCTAAATATAAATATATTCCGAGTTTCTTCATGACTGTTGTGTTAATTCAGTTTAACCAAATTGGTTGTTTTGGCATTCATATCCAGTGTTATCCTGTACACACCGCTGAATGTGGCGTCATTTCCCCTCCAGTTTCCAACATTACCTGTTTCGTTGCTGTTTCTGAGTGGTGTCTGTACCGTGTAGTTCATCGATGATTCTTCACCGTGATCCCAGCCCCGGTAATGGAAGAATTTGAAGTTACATGTTCCGTAACCGGTTCCTTCCGTATTGTCCGTGTTCTCGAGATAAACAGTTGCCTGATAAACTCCGTTTGATATTTTCCGGCAGGGTACATAATCCAGCGGTGTATTCCAGTTCCAGCTGGTAGTGGTAGCGTAAGGCTGCGAGGGCCGGCCAAGTCCCACACCGCAAATCCATAAAGCATCGGGATATGCTGCTGTTGGCATCGGTTCGATATACAAATATTTACCATCTACGTGATAATAAGCTTTGTACATACCCGTTTCACCCAGGAATTTCGCTTTGTTTGTTCCCGTTACTTCAAAGTAGTCAGGCGACAATCCGTTGGAGACGTTGTCAATTCCTGTAAATGCTACTTCAACGTCTTTGCCGAAATATATTGTAGCTCCCCTGAACTTTGAGGCATCAGCGCCAAGCAGCGACGAAGGTGAAGCTGCCAGGTCGGTCATTACATCCAGGTTTGTGATGGGTTCAAGCAGTTTGCCCGCTACATTCAATTTGAAATTCAACGCGTCGAAACTGCATGAGGTGATATTAACGAGCGATTCATCCTGAACGGTAATGGGATTTTCACCCTGTTTGATCAGGGTTATTTCACTTCCTTTCATTCCGAAAACCAGTCCTGTCCAGTCAACTCTGCCAAAAGCCGTTTTTTTTGTAGCCACATAGCAAGTGAACGTATTGGGGAATTCGATACCGCTAACTGAATAGATGAGGTTACTTTCGTCGGTCAGGACTAATTCTTTGGTAGTAAGTCCGCTGGTAATGCTTGCAGGTATTAAATAAAGCTTTGGCATTGGAGGTCGGTTGCCGATGGTGTTGTCAAGCACCTGTTCTGTTTTAAAGCCCTCCACATTGATGGCGGTAAGATATACCTTCACCTTTTCCTTATCGGGCATACCTGTTCCGAACGGGATATGATATCTTTTCCGGATGCTTGCCGATGTGCCTTTTGTCCGTATGGATTCGGAAATGATCAGCTTGTTACTGACTGCCACTTTAACTTCGAGTGTGGAGAGCGGATTAGCGTCAGTAATATCTGCCACCAACGTGATAGAATCTCCATACTGAATGGAATTCTCCGATACACTTGCATTGAGTGTTGGAGTGCTTTCGGGGTAATGCGTTCTGAACTCTGTTTCCTGGCATGAAGCTGTAAGCAGGAGAAGTGCGGAACAGATGATATAATGTAGTTTATTCATTTTTTACAATTTTATCGGTTAGCAAAAACGTCTGATAATTAATAACCCGGATTTTGAACCAGATTTGTATTTTCATCCAGTACGGGTTGCGGTATCGGGAGCAGTTCGGAGTCTTTTGTGAATGCCCTTCCCTGTGGCAATCTTCCCGAATCGCGCTGATTGATGGTATTCATGATACTTTCCAGTTTATCAAACCGTATCAAATCAAACCATCTTTGACCTTCGAAAGCCAGTTCCAGTCTTCTTTCAAGCAAAATCGCATCCAGCAGGTTTTCCTTTGATGAAGTATTCGTGGCAGTTAAATCGGGCAGGTTTACCCTTTTTCTAACTGTATTTACAACCTGCGCTGCCTGTGATACCTGATTTTTGCGTGCCAGGGCTTCGGCTTTAAGCAACAGAATATCCGCTCCGCGTAATTTGATAATGGAATTGACATTTGACCGGCATTTGTACATGAACGGATAATTCTTGGAATCGTAATAGTTGGACCACGAAGTCTGATAGTACACGATAGATTCATTCTTACGTTTCATATCACCGGCATCATCAAATGCCTTGATCAGGTCTCTTGATGGTGTAACCCATTTAGCCCAGGTAAAATAGAAATCGAAATCCAGCAGGTCACGGCCAAACATCCATGTTACCCAGTTACCACTTCCGGTAAAATACTGCATTTCTAGAATGGATTCAGAGGAGTTGCGGACTTTGGCATCGGTTCCGGCAGTGTTTAGCCCGAACAAATCGCTGTAATTGTTTACCAGACTAATGCCATCTGCAAAAACCTGATCGGCGAAATAAATGACACTATCCGGATTTTGAACCTGTTTATCGGCATATACCTTGGCCAGTAAAGCACGGGCAACCGTTTTGGAAAGTATTGTCTTATCCGCGTTGTTGTTTGCCGGAGCACCATCGAGTGAACCACGCAGGTCGCTGATGATTTGCGCGTAGGCTTCTGCCGGTGTATTTGCCTTCGGGAAATAGAGGGGATAGACTTCCTTGATATTTTCGGCAGTAATTTTACCAGCTTCTTTCGTTATAACGGGGAAATTACCAAACCAGCGCACCATATCATACATCATCATCGCTCTGAAGATCTTTGCTTCGGCTTTCCATCTGTTACGTTCAGCGGCAGTCAAAGCGGGATCGGGTACCAGATCGATATTGTTGATAATGCTGTTGGAAAGGGCAATATCTTCGAGGTAACGGTTCCAGTCACGGGCTATTACGCTGTTGCTGGCATCGAGGTTGTTCGATTCCACAGGCACCACTTCAGCTCCGGTTGTTCCGGCATAAGCATTGTCCGACCGACATTCCGCGAAAAGCATATAGTCGAGATACCAGTGTTCCTGTCTTTCGGTCATGCGTTGGTACATACTTTTATATACCGATTGCATGGCTTCACGATCCTTGTATTTTATTTCGGTGCCGGTAGTATCTTTTGTTCCGAGTGTACGTTCGGAGAGTTGTGAAACGGGATCATAATCCAGGTTGCATGCTGTAAGCAACAGGATAAATAATCCAAGTCCGGTTTTTATTATTTTATTCATGATTTTCGATGTTTAAAGATTTGATAAATATTAAAGATCAACATTAACCCCAAAGATAAAGGAGCGTGTTTGCGGATAAGTTCCGTAATCTATTCCCTGTACGTTGCCAGAATTTCCCCATTGATTGACTTCAGGGTCAAAGCCGAGGTATTTGGTAAAGGTGAACAGATTTGTCACCGTTGCGTATGGCTGAAGTTTACTTATTCCCAGCTTTTTCATCCAGTTCATCGAGAAATCATACGACAGGGTTACATCCTTGACGCGCAGATAACTTCCATCTTCGATGAAGTAGGACGATATCTTCATATCATAACCAGCTTTGGGTATCGAAGTAATCATGCCGGGCCTGCGCCAGCGTTCAACAATTCTTTTGGATTGATTTTTAGCGTCATACATACCTTCGGATTCTATTCTTGATACGTTGAATATATCATTGCCGTATGTTCCCTGTAATAACACACTTAAATTAAAGTTTTTGAAAGAAAAGCTATTTGTCATCCCGTATGTAAAATCAGGATTAGGATCACCGATATAGCCACGGTCGGACGCGTTGATAAATCCATCATCGTTTTTATCGACATACATCAGCTCGCCAGTTTCGGGGTCAACACCCTGGGATTCATATCCCCAAAAACCACCCAGCGGTCTTCCCGGCATATTTTTCACTGCATAATCGGAAAGAATATCCGTAACACGGGCATCGTAATACACCTGTTTGAAGTCCAGTTTTACCAGCATGTTTTGGTTGTGTGATATATTGAAATCGGTATTCCATTTGAATTTGCCGACCAGGTTCTTGGAACTAAGGCTTAATTCAATACCCTGATTGGTCATTTCGCCTTCGTTGCGCTGAATGGAAGAGACAGCGGCTGAACCTGCGGGCAGTGTCACCCACATAAGCATGTTGCGTGTGCGTTTGAAATAATAATCGGCGTTGATGGTCAGCCTGTTATGCAACAACATGGCATCAAATCCTATGTTACTTTGCGTGGTAGTTTCCCATGTCAGGTCCTGTGAACTTAAACTTACCTGAGAGTATGTGGGTACCGCGTCAGCCTGCCCCGGTTTCCACCATTCTATCCTATTGAAATCATATCTTTCAAGGTATGCATAGTCGCCCAGACCATCCTGATTACCTGTTTGTCCCCATCCGGCACGAATTTTCAAATCGTTGAGCCAGGTCAAATCCGACATGAACTCCTCCGAGGATATGCGCCATGCTGCCGATACCGACGGGAAGTAGCCCCAACGACCGGAAGGCGCGAGTTTGCTTGAACCATCGGCACGTATATTCATACTGAGCAGGTATTTGCTTTCATAATTATATGATAATCGCCCCAGATATGACATGATTGCCCATTGTGAAGCGGTACTACCGTTACCCGGACTGATTTTATTTGCTGCATTCAGTGTTTTTACAATGTCGTTGGCAAAATGTGAAGCGAACTGATAACTTTGCGACCAGTCAGATACCGTGTATGAGGTACCTGCCATCGCTTCAAAATTGTGCGATTTGATTTTCTTTGTGTAAGTGAGAATATTATCAAGCATCATCACACGGTTGAATGAACGGTTGTCCTGAGCTTCGCCGTATTGTCCTCTTCCATAACTGGTAGAAACGGGATCGAGGAATGAAGTGTAGTTGGAATAGGTCATATCGCCCGTGATGGAGGATGTAAGTTTCAAATCCGGGAAGAAGGTGATAACACCTTTTCCTGTTGCCAGCAAGCGGTGCGTGTCATTCTTGTTGTCGCGGGTGCGGGCCAGATTTTCGAGCGGGTGAGTGATATTGCTTACACCGTAGAATTTGTTGTAATAGTATTTAGGATTTTCAGTATCCCACACAGGCGCGTAGGTCGGAGTATTGATGACCGATAAAATAACACCACCCCTGTTTGATCCGGTTCCTGAGATAATGTCGCCTTTGGATATGTTATTGGAATAAGAAATGTTCGCGCTCAGATTAAGCCACTTGTACAACTCGGATTCGACCGATGTGCGGAAATTGAAGCGTTTAAAAGATGTTGAACTGATAATACCGGTTTCGTCGGTATAACCTCCTGAAAGAAAATAGTTGACTTTATTCGAAGCTCCGGATGCCGATAGCTGATAATTATGCCGTATTCCGGTTGAAAATGTTTCGTCGAACCAATTGGTTTGATCCGTTAATCCATCGGGTAAAACAACCGATGATTTAAGATCGGACAGATACTCCCTGTATTCTTCAAGGTTAAGCGATTCCATTTTGCGGCTGACATTGGATATACCCGTATAAGCACTGAATGAAACAGCAGAACGATCCTTGCGCGCTGTGGCTTTGGTAGTGATCATAACCACGCCATTGGCGCCACGCGAACCATAGATGGCAGCCGATGAGGCATCCTTCATGATCTGCATACTTTCAATATCGTTGGCAGAAAGGAAATCGATATTGTTCATCGGAACTCCGTCTACTACGTAAAGCGGGTCATTGCTGGCGTTCATGGAAGTGGTTCCCCTCACGCGGATGACCATACCGGCACCCGGCTTACCATTGGGCTGGATAACCTGCACACCGGCAGCTTTACCCTGAATAGCCTGAGCGGCTGATGTTATCGGTCTCAGATTCAGATCTTCGGTTGAAACAGAGGAAACTGCCGTGGTCACATCTTTTCTTTTTGCTACACCATAACCAATTACCACCACTTCTTCCAGCCCCTTGGCTTCTTCAGTCAGAACAATGTCATTATCTAACTGAGAAGTCAGGATTTTTTCCTGTGTCACCATTCCAACATACGAAAATACAAGTACATCTCCCGGTCGGGCCTGAATGCTGTACTGTCCGTTAATGTTGGTAACCACTCCGGTGGTAGTTCCTTTTACCTTTACACTTACACCAATCAGCGCTTCGCGGTTGGCATCAGTGATTGTGCCCCGATAGTTGCCGGTAGTCTGGCCCCACGCTGTTATTGAACAGCTGAGATACATTATCAGCACAACCATCATGGAAATAAAATTTTTTCTTTTTGTTCTCATGTGTATTTGGATTTTTTGTTTGAATATATATTGTTAACATTACAGATTTAAGCATTAATGATTGCCCGACTATAAAAGTCGGGTTGCAGGCATAATATTGAAACAATTTGCTTAATTTAAGGTTTAAGCAAATGTACAATAGAATATCAGAAAATATTTAAGAAATAAATATTTGGGGGATGGTTGTAGGAATATAAACGCTGATATTCAGTAATATAACAAACTTGTAGGCGCGGGAATAAGTGGATTTTTCAGGAATAAAATTATATCGTATTGTATTTATCTGGTAAATGTACCAATCTTTTTAACCATATTCTCAAAATCATTACGGGATACTTTTGACTTATTCTTAATTTTAGCGCGGTAATTGTAAATGGTATTAGCAGAGTAATGCAATAATTCGGCAATTTTGGCACTGTTGTCGATACCCAGACGTATTAATGCAAAAATACGTAACTCGGTATTTAATAATTCATCCTTTTTGAGGATAATTTTTTCCTCGTCCATCAGCAGATTATTAAATTCATGAACAAAATCGGGATAGAGACGCAGAAAAGAACGGTCGAAGTTGTTGTAAAACTCTTTCAACTCGTTGTCCATGAAATCTGATGACTTTACGTCTTCCATCACTTCGGATTGCTGATTGTTGAGGAGTTTCTTTCGAATTGTCTTTCGGTAGGCATCTATCTTGTCGATGTACAACGAGCATAGCGATAGAAAATGTCCGATATACTCTTCTTTTACCTGATTGGATTCCGACAGTTCGGCATTCGTATTATTTATTTCACTGTTTATTCTGCTTAGTTCCCAATTCAGCCGGTTCAGTTCATCATTCGCCTTTATGGTTTTCGCGTTGGCTTTTGATATCCTGCGGTTTTGGAAAAAAATTCCGATAACAGATGTCAGTAACAGCAAGGTAAGTATACTGATAAGAATAAGTGATCTGCGTAATTTTTTCTCCTGCTGAGCTTTGTCAATCAGATAGGCGTTATTTATAATCGACTGTACTTCGGCTATTTGTGTAAATCTCAGACGCGCGTTGAAAATTGTCGCGTTGTTGACGGAATAATTGATGTACAGGTGAGCATGTTTTATATCTCCCCGCTTGTACATCAGGTTGGCCAGCTCCCACGAGGAGGCATTGTCTGTAATTCCAAATCTGAGATCGCTGATAGCCGACTTCAGCAGCCATTTTTGTTGCAACAGCTCATCGCCGCTCTCCTTATAAGTCAATGATCTCAGAAATGCAATCAAGGCATATTCCCGGCTATTTTCGGAAAATGACTTCAGTCTAATGTCATTTATTTTCAGTGACATCTTGAAGTCGCGTATATTCCTGTAATCGGACTCGATGATACTCAGATAGCGGTCGTCATTGTGAGGTAAGATTTTTTTCTGAAGCTCTTTATACTTATTGGATATTTCGCGATAACTGTTGCTTAGCCGTGCTTCTTTACTGTAATATGACATTTCACCATATGCGTGCTCCATACAAAAGTAATATTCTATCAGTTGTGATTGTGGCAAGTCAGCTTCGCGAATAGTGGCAAGTATATCGGCAGACTCCTTGTAAAGTCCGATTGACGCGAGAAGATATGAAAGTTTTAGCTTTGAATCGGTTACGAGGTTGGAGTCTCCCAGTTGCTCCGCGGTTGTTATGCATCGGTTGAGGTAGGCAATTGCCGAGTCCGATATGTAAGGGCGGTATTCTTCGTATATTTTTTGATACAGGATGTATTTATTATTGGGTGAATGTTGCTGACGGTTTAACTTATTAACCAGATTATCTATCCGTTGCTGTCTTTCACGTATATGTATATTTCCGGTTTCTATCAGCTTGTCGTATATGCGAATGAGAGAATCTGTTTCAATATCTGTAGCTGAGACCGATAATGAGATTAAACTTATAATGCAGATAAAAATATACTTTCTGTTACTCATATTTGAAGTTTCAATAATAGGGTCAAAGTACTTAGCACCGGAGAAATGAAATAAAGCAGTCCGCAATTCCTTTATTTATAATATGGTCTATAACGTCTGCTTCAGTACAAAATTATTAAAAAGATCCGGAATAATAACTCCAAAAATCAATCAAACCGCGAAATGTTTAATAAATTAAATGACATAAAGCTGGAAATGGGGCTTTTCTTTCAGACGTTTTTGAAGGATGTCATTATCCCGTTTCAGCTTTCCTTTTGATGTTTGTAAAAAAAAAAGTTTAATAAAAACAGGTTTAGGATCGAAAGATTTCTCAGTAGTAACTTCAAAGTAAAAAAAACCTAAATATTTATAAACAGAAGCCCTACGGAATTTCATAGTTTTTTGTAATTTTGACAGATTTTTCTGGTATCCACAAATTTCCCGTTTCAAAATTGATTGAGTTGTTCGAAGTGTGATTTATAATCTTTCCCCAAATCGCTGTATTTGAAAAGATTGCAAATTATACGCGATTGCTCTGTACGTGCCTGAATGAATAGAGAAATCGTTGCAGAAATGTATTTTTTATTTTCAAATCAAAATATATTACATAAAAACTAAAAAAACTATGAGCAGACGAACAATCGGCATTCATGAGAAATTGCCCGTACTTGAAAGTATTCCGTTAAGTTTTCAGCACCTTGCTGCCATGTTTGGCGCCACCATTCTGGTACCGATACTTGTTGGTGTTAATCCGGCTATTGCCTTGCTGATGAACGGTATCGGCACCCTGATTTATTCGTGGGTAACCAAAGGAGGAATTCCGGCTTACCTGGGTTCCAGTTTTGCATTTATTGCCCCGATTATCCTTATCAGCACAAGTTATGGAGGTTTCAGCCATGCCCAATCCGGATTTATTTTCTTCGGATTATTTTTCATCCTGATTTCCTTTGTTGTAAAAAAATGGGGTGTGGGCTGGATTGACGTAGCCATGCCACCCGCCGTGATGGGTGCCGTTGTGGCAATTATCGGACTGGAACTTGCTCCGGTTGCAGCTCAGCAGGCCGGTCTTGCTGCCGGTTCTACTCCGGTCGGACAGGTAGTGCAGCCTTTTGTTATGAACAACGATGTGGTCATGGTTTCGATGTTCACACTGGCAGTAGGTATATTCGGATCAGTACTTTTCAGAGGTTTTCTTCAGGTTATTCCCATTCTGATTGCCGTTATAGCCGGTTATATTTTCGCCCTTGCCAAAGGAATGGTCGATACACAGGTAATAACTGATGCATCGTGGTTTGCCCTGCCTCATTTTCAGGCACCCGTTTTTGATTTGAATGCTGTTCTCATAATCATGCCAGCCTGTATTGTTGTACTTGCCGAGCATATCAGCCATTTGATCGTTACGGGTAAAGTTACCGAAACCGACCTGATCAAGGAACCCGGACTTCACCGTTCACTACTGGGTGACGGTATTTCCAACCTCGTTTCGGGTTTTGTAGGTTCGCCCCCCAATACTACTTATGGTGAAAACATTGGTGTGATGGCTATTACCCGGGTATTTTCCGTATGGGTAATCCGCGGTGCTGCTCTGCTGGCCATCGCATTTTCCTGTATCGGAAAAGTTTCAGCGGCAATTTCCACTATTCCGGGAGCTGTAATGGGTGGTATCACCTTCCTGCTTTACGGTGTGATTGCTGTTCAGGGTTTCCGTATGTTTGTGGAGCAGAAAGTTGACTTTAGCAAAAACAGCAATATGGTACTTGGAGCCGTTACTTTCGTTGTGGGTGTGAGCGGTGCAAGCATTAAGATTGGTAGTGTGGAACTTAAAGGGATGGCATTTGCTGCTGTTACAGGAGTTGCACTTTCTCTGATATTCTGGGGACTTAAGAAACTGAAATGGATGGAAGAGTAATTTGTTAATTTGAAGATGTACCAATTTGAAAATTTGAGAATTGGTTATTGAGTTACTAAGTTATTTATAATTTATAATTTATAATTTATAATTTATAATTCATAATTCATTTTCCTCTTCCGGATACAACAAAAAAACAGACTTTGTTCACAACGAACAAGGTCTGTTTTTTTATTTGGCTCTTGAAGAATAATACTATTCGGAACAAAATCACTTTCTTTAGCTTTATGTCTTTAATTTTCAGCCTAGTATCTTATATCCATTTGTCTGGTATCTATTTGTCTTACACCTATTTAATAATCAGTTTCTTTGTTATTTTCTTCCCGTCGTCAGTCAGTTGAACCAGATACACACCCGGCTGGTATGTTTCACTGAGCTGGGTAGTTTCACGGTTTAGTTTGGTGGTACTCAGCTTTTGACCGGCAGGGTTGTACACTGTAACAGATGTTTGTTCGTTGAGTTCTCCGTGATAAATAATTTGTATCCGGTTATCCGAAGTGCAGTACACATTTAAAGTCTTATTATCCTGAGAAATGTCCAATCCATTGGCTGAGCCAGGTACAAATCTGATGACAAATCTGTCGTTGGTAGCGACGCTGTCCGAGGTAAAACTGTACGATGTACCGGCAGTGAGTTCCTGTTCGATATTCTTCAGTCTGTCGAGCAGCATCACGCGGTTATTAATATTATCGAACTGAGTAGCTTCGATGGCGAATGTTCCTGCTGTACCCGGACGAAAACCAAGCGCTAATGTTTTATCAGCACTAATTCTGTTCAAGTGGTTAATTACCAGTTCGTGACCGGAAGCCAGTGTAAATATTTCAGGAACTGACGGGTCGGTGTTTGACATTTTATCAGAATCGAAACTATCGTAATCGTCAGTAGCTGAGCTATTTCCAACGATAATCGTTTCGTCTCCGGTGGCAGGTGTATTTACCTTCAATCGCAGAATCTGAATTCCGTCATTCTCCTCCGAAGGAGTTTTAATTACGTTAGCCGGTACATCCTGATGCAAGCGGGCTGCATTTCTGAAAATGAGCGACGCCGCTTTGTTGTCCGTATCCACCTTCACCCAGAAACCCTGCATGGGCGGAATGTACTGCGATACAACACCCGTTTCGCCATTTCCGGTTCCTACCGTACCATCGTACGTATCAAAAACCATCGTTCCGTTGGCTGAATTTTTGGATAAAGTACGAAACCAGATTGTTTGTCGTATATTCGTTTTAGTAATTTCGGCAGATTTCCAGTTGAGATAGGATGGATACGGATTTCCCACAAGGTTGAATCCACGTGCGGAAGCTTTGGTTCCCGTTCGGGTGGGTGTCAGGCTGACGGTTCCATTGTTGAGTGTACCGGAATAGACGTAAGTGTTGTTGCTTTTCAGTTGAGCCAGGTATCCTCTGCCCACTTCAAGGGGTGTAGTGTCATCTTCAATCTGAACATACGCAGGAGTGGAGAGCGTTTCATTATAATATCCGAGGTTGTTCGCACCCGACGGGGTAAATACACCACTGAGCGCACCCGAAACAGGACTTGCAACATACCACCACTGGCGTCCGCTGCCTTTGGTTGATACTCCCGTGAGGTATTGCTGCACAGATGCTGTGCCACTGACGGTTAATCCTCCATTGGCGTTTTTATCTACAAATGTTCCGGTTCCGTTTGTGGCATTGCTTTCAATCTTCAGGCTGGAAGTATTCAGGGTAAAAGTATTATTCAAAGTCAGTTTACCACCAGGATTAATCACCAGCCCCGTTGCAGTGGCATTGGCTCCAATAGTTACTTCATGACCGTTGAGGATAGAAATGCGCGTGGCGGAAGCATTGGGAGCTGCGGTGGCTGTGGCAAATGTAATGTTATCGGTGGAAACTTCCCAGGTGGCCGGAGTACCCCAGTTGCCCGAAGTTTTGGAGCGATAGATAACCGGAATTACAACGACATTTGTACTTTCCACTTGCCCTACAATGTGGTTGTTGGTTGGATTTGTCAGTCCGACATAAAAATTCTTATTTTCGACCAGTTCGTTATTGAGGAAAGTTACTGTAAATGTTTTTTCCATCTCACCTGCGGCAAAGGTCAGTGTTCCTGTTTGGTCGGTGTACGTGATACCATGCACTCCCGATCCGGGCGAGGTGGACCAGGTAACACTTGCTGCATCAGAACAGCCGGTGCGGGTTACTTTGAGAGTGCAGGATCCGGCATCCTTGCGGACATTTACCAGATCCTTTTCCATGCGAAAAATTCCATTCACATAGCTTTTTAATTTATTCACCTTTTGGAGGGTTACGTTGTAGCCAGTAGCAGATGAATTTTTTGTTCCGGTTGGCACTATTTTCACCAGGTGGTTTTCTGAATTTAAACCATTTAATTCATACAACACCTGATCTTTGGCTGTTGTTGTAGCGTAGTTATCGATGGTTGTTTTTTTCACTCCATCGATGTAAATATCCATTTTTCCTTCGGTTTTTCCTTTCGTACCAATCAGCTGAAACCATCCGGTTACTCCGAACTGCGCATAAGCACTTGTACTGCTCGATTGTATGGCTACTCCAACACCTGCTGAAATATAATTTTGAATTACAGTCCAGTTGTTTGTAGCAATCGCGTTGTTTTGTGCCAGTTGAGTGGCAGATGAAAGTGATGCCTTTAAAAGAGTTGTGGTTGGAAAATTTTCACTTGATGTTGCAGCTGTTAATATGGAAAAAGTTGCAGGTATATTTCCCTGCGAATCCTGTCTCGGAATGTAAGAAATTTCAGTACACTGAATTGTTTTTCCAAAATTATAATCCACATATTGTGGCATACTAACTTCACTTGGAGACCATTCCGGTTGCCAAAATGTACCCGAGTTTCCGTCAATTGTATTTGCGGGTGGACAAGGAGCCTGAGCAGTATAGTTTTTTGCATAAGAACTGGCTGAGGTTGCTATGCTACTCCGATCGATTTCTACAGGATTACCATTCTCGTGATTAAAAAACCTCAACTCAGCGATTGAAGGGAAAGCCGTATTTCTGGTTTCAACTTTAAAACGCAATTTCCAGAGTGATTGAGGAGCAATGGTTTGGAAAAAATCGGCATTGGTATAATCAAGTCCGGTAGATGCCGGATCAGTGGAATAAAAATATGCTTCGATATTGGAAATCAACGGTACAGCCTGTGAACCGGTAATTGTCAGTCGCAACTGGGTGGCTGCCTTTGTGTCGCCATTGATTATGCGTTGATGACCGATGGTTTGTCCCGTTCCGTAAGTAATCCAGCTGCCGTTCACATACAATTCCACCTTGAATCCCGATATCCGCTGACCCAGCGGCATATATTCCTGAATTTTTACGTTGTTGATTTCAAGGGTTTTCCCGAAATCAATTACAATATTCCCGGTGGTGATACCGTCAGCCATTGTCCAGTATGTGTCGTTGGAACTGTCAATAGTTTTGGAAGCCTCGTAACCGGTTCCACGGAAAGCCGATGCCGTTGCCGTCAT
>DAONDU010000049.1:0-16009 GCA_035402725.1 Paludibacteraceae bacterium
GTGGATGTTTTCATCGGACAAATACAGACGATACTTTGTTGGTTCAATCCCGCCGCCTGGCTCATGGAGCGTGAAATCAGGCATAACCTGGAATTTTTGGCCGACAATCAGGTGCTTAAATCGGGATTTGAACCAAAAAACTATCAATATCATTTATTAAAACTGACTTACGAACCTGCAGATAGTAAGTTGATTAATCAATTCAATGTTTCACCAATTAAAAAAAGAATCAAAATGATGAATTCTAAAAAAACAAAAAAAACGGGATTACTCAAGTATGCGTTGATTGTCCCGGTTGCATTGACGTTACTCTGGCTGAGTAGTTTCCAGCAAATACTTGCCGGATTAAAAAACAATATCGGGAAAACCACCGAAACGCCATTGACTAAAGTCAGTGTAAGTGTAAAGGATGTGAACGCAGTGCAAAAACAAGCTGCAGCAGTTGCAACTGATCAACAAACCGGTAAAGACAAAAAGATTTACGAAGTGGTGGAAACACCTCCTGAATTTCCGGGCGGTCCCGACGCACTCATGAAATTTATGTCTGAAAATATTAAATATCCCGCTGAAGCTGTAAAAGATAAAATTGAAGGAAAAGTCATCCTTGGATTTGTGGTGGATGATACCGGTAAAGTCACTGACATAAGAGTAGTCCGATCGGTTGCCCCCATGCTCGATGCCGAAGCAATTCGGGTTGTAGGTTTGATGCCCAGCTGGGAACCCGGAAAACAAAAAGGGATACCTGTCAACGTACGTTTCGTTCTGCCGGTGGCATTCAAGTTGTCACCCTCAGCCAAAAAAAATATTCAGGAGCAGTTAGAAGTTGTTGGATACGGGGAACCCAAAACAAAAAAAGAAGAGGTGGTTGCTGATGCAATGTCAGTTGCAGCTCCGGACAAAGACGGGGTATATGATCAGGTAGATTTTCTGCCTGTCTTTCCGGGTGGAGATCAGGGGCTGTTTGGCTGGCTTTCACAAAACATCAGATATCCTGCTGAAGCTCAAAAACTGGCTATCCAGGGAAAGGTTCTGGTAGAATATGTAATTGACACCGATGGAAGCATCAAAAATGCAAAAATTTCACGGAGCGTTAACGAATTTCTGGATAAGGAAGCTTTACGGGTTATTAATGCAATGCCCAACTGGACTCCCGGCAAACACAAGGATAAAGTGGTGAAAGTAAGATACACCTTACCAATTCAGTTCAGATTGCAATAAAAGAGGCTTTATTGACCTTGTAAATAAAACAATAACGCCGGAATTGAAATTCCGGCGTTATTGTTTTGTTTCTTTTTGGTTAATGCAGGTGGAAATTATTTCAGGTTCTTTTCCAGAAAGTCAAATTTCTTCTGATACAGGTGCCGGCGGGTTTCCTTGCCCAGAATACTGTGATTTTTGTCAGTATAGAGTTGCAAATCGGCATGTTTTCCGGCTTTCATAAGCTTATCGAGATAAATCATGGTGTTGGGCAAATGCACGTTGTCATCAGCTGTGCCATGAACGATGAGAAGGTTTCCATTCAGTTTATCAGCTTTATTGAGTACCGAACCTGCATCGTAACCACGGTTATTTTCCTGCGGGGTACGCATAAATCGCTCGGTATAAACAGCATCGTAAAGACGCCAGTCGGTAACGGGAGCTACAGCAATACCTGCTTTGAATATCTTTTCGCCCGAACTCATGGAAAGCAGGGTCATATATCCTCCGAAACTCCATCCCCATATGCCGATCCGGTCTTTATCCACAAAAGATTGAGTGCCCAGGTATCGGGCTGCTTCTATCTGGTCTTTAGCTTCGAGTACACCCAGTTGCTGATAGGTACATTTTCGGAAGTCGGCTCCGCGAGCTCCCGTTCCTCTCCCATCCACACTTACCACTACATAACCTTGTGTACTCAGATAGTATTCCCAGTCAATTTTCCAGCGGTCAAGTACTTCCTGCGAATTGGGTCCGCTATACTGCACCATCAGCGTGGGGTATTTCTTCCCCGCTGAGAAGCCAACCGGTTTAAGCATCCAGCCATTCAGTCTCACACCTTCGGAAGTAGTAAAGCTAAAAAATTCCTTAACGGGCAGATTGAGCGCTTTAAATTCGGCAGCTAGCGCAGCATTATCTTCCAGCGTACGAATTTTTATTCCTTTATTGTCGCGCAGGATACTCATCGTTGGCATATTCACACTGGAGGCATTGTCGGCAAAATATGTATATGTTTTGGAAAAAACAGCATCGTGCATTCCTTTTCCGTCGGTCAGGCGAAGTTTCCGACCTTTGGCATCAACTGAAAAAATGTCGCGTTGCATGGGTGAAGTTTCGGCCGTCTGATAATAAAGAGTTTGGGTTAGGGCATTATATCCGTAAACTTTTGTAACATCCCAGTTGCCCTTTGTTAGTTGTTTATTGAGCGTGCCATTAATATTATACAGATATGCGTGACTGTAGCCATCCTTTTCACTCACAAAGGTAAAATACTTACCATCAGCTGTGAACTGAACATAATCGGAATTTTCATAATCCACATACCGACTGTCTTCGTCAGACAGGATGAGTTTAGAAATCAACGATTTCGGATTGGCAAAAAGCATATCAAGACGATTCTGATTTCTGTTCATCACGAATATCGCCAACTTTTCCTGATCGGCAGTCCATTTGATGCGCGGGATATAAAACTCTTTTTCGTTAACATCAAGATTAATCGTTCTGACCGATTTGTAGAAGTCGTCATACACGCACACACTGGCTTTAGAAATATTTTGGCCCGGATTTGGATATTTGAAGGTCTGAACAGTCGGATAAAGCGGAAGCTCATCCTGAACTACCGGACTATTGAGATACTGCTGCATGCTATAGGTCGGAACGTCCGTTTCGTTAAACTTAATGAATGCCAACAGTTTGCTGTCTGGGCTGAAAACAAAATATCGTGTTTCGGTAAATTCTTCTTCGTAAACCCAGTCGGGTGTTCCGTTTATTATTTTACCAAATTCTCCATCTTTGGTAATGGCGCTTTCGGTTCCAAAATCCAGTTTATGGAGGTAGAGATTATTCTCCCGTGCAAAGGCAATGTACCTGCTATCTGGTGAGAAAAGCGGCACTTCCTGCGGTCCGTTCTCCGACAACGGTTTCAGTTCGTTGCGTTTCACATCAAACACATAGTAATTGGCCTCAAATGTACGCCGGTAACGATATTTGGGATTAGCATAAACCAGAATTTTATTCTCATTGGGGCTGAACGTATATCCGGAAATAGTGACCAGGGGGGATTTTTTTATTGTATTCAGGTCCAGAATTGTATCTACCGATTTGCCTGTTTTATAATTGTATTTGATAATCATTTTATTATCCTTCATTACTGTATAATGCTCTCCGTCATTCAGAGAATGCATATCGGCATAGGATTTTGGTCTGAATTTACCATCAGTGATATCTGTGAGCAGATCAGCCTGAGTAAATTGTATGCATGCAATTAGCAATAGAAAAAAAAGGGTACGCTTCATATTTTCGTTTTTTTGTTTTGATCGAGAATTGAAAGTTATTATCTATCTGAAACCATAAAATGCATATTGAAAGAATTGCATTTTATTATCTTACAAAAATACCTTAAAATATCTTCACCAGCCTTTATTTGACTTTTTTTTTGTTTCCCTTAACATAAAATGAAATATCTTTGGATTATCTTTGCAGGCTTAAACAACAACAACACAATGAAATCTTTTTTAAATCAATTTAACATTTCGCAGTCAGTAAACTACACTGAAACAATAGGATTATGTCTGAGCGGAGGCGGTGCACTTGGATTTGCACACATCGGTGTGTTACAGGCGCTTGAAGACTACCGCATAATACCAAACATGATTTCAGGAACGAGCATGGGAAGTATAATCGGTTCACTTTATGCTGCAGGTTATACGCCTTCGCAGATGTTGAAACTTATCGATGACGGCAGACTTTACCGTATTACAAAACTTATGACATTCCAGCCTGCATTCTGGAAATCAGGTCTTACAAGTCAGGCAGCAATCATTTCACTTATGAATGACCTGATTCCAAACAACAGCTTTGAGAAACTGGAAATGCCCATGCACGTTTGTGTTTCCAATCTGACAACCGGTAAATATGAAATCGTTGACCGAAGTAATAAACTCGACATCTGGGTCAGCGCATCGTGCAGTATTCCAGGTATTTTCAACGGTATGAAAATCAACGATATGATTTATGTTGATGGAGGTTTGCTTAACAACATGCCTGCACAGCCACTACGAAATAAATGTTCGGTGGTGATTGGATCTGATGTAGTTCCTCATTCTTCCACCAAAAAAAATCAGAAATCGCGCGACACCCTGGTAACATCACTAAGGGTAGGCATTCACCAGAATTCAATACCGGGACGAGAAATGTGCGACTTCCTAATAGAGCCAAAAGCCATCGAGAAATTTCACGAATTCAGTTTCGAAAATTTTCAAACCATTTATCACTATGGTTACAAGGCTACAGTTGAAATGATTAATGAAAATCCCGAAATTCTGAGATTGCAAAAACCCATTGAAACAAAGTAAAGTTTCTGCATAAATCATAAAAACAAATGGTTCACACGAATAATATTCTGTGAACCATTTGTATAATTGAAAATCTGATTTTAATCTTTGTGCTTATTTGCTTTACTCGTTTGGAATTTTGTGTAGAAATAGCCGATGGTAAAAGTTGGAATAAAGTCCGTAAAGGGAATTAGTTCCTCCGCCATGTTGGCAATCCCTCCGATCATACCGGTTAATCCTCCAAATGTTTTCATAAAAATCATACCAGATATTGGAGCCCAAAGTATATCACCCCACTCACCCATAGCGGGCAATGCATAGGTGGCAAGTCCGGCAAGATCCATCAAAATACAAAACGAAAGTTTAGGTAACTTCACTTGATTTTCTCCTTGCTTCGTATTTGTCCGATAATCCGGTACGGCATCGTAAACAATTTTCGTTTCTTTCATTCCGATAAAGTAAGTGATTAAAAATAAAACAAAAAAAGATTTTGAATTGAACATTACAGTTATTTCATAAACCGTGCCGAATTATGTTAATAACGGAAAATTAAAAGTTATGCCCGTAACAAGAAGCAGATGAACCTTTGAATTATAGCACCCTGGATGCTCTGATTTGCAAATATAGAATGAAATTTCAAATATATTATTTTCCGTAATAAGGTAAGCACATTCTATTTTTATGAATCTGATTAAAAATATATTCTTAACTTTGCAATTTATATATATAGAAAAATGAATACAGCTTACAGAGAACACACTACTGAAGAAAAATTGCAGGAGTTTGAAAGACTACTTAACATCATGACCAGGCTCAGAGCCGAATGTCCATGGGATAAGGAACAAACGTTTGAAAGCCTGAGAACCAATACTATAGAGGAAACTTACGAACTGGCAGATGCAATTCTGTCAGGCGACATGAATGAAATTCGTAAGGAGTTGGGCGATCTTTTACTGCATATCGTATTTTATGCGCAGATGGGAACAGAAACCAATGATTTCGACATATATGATGTTTGCAAAGGATTGAGCGAGAAACTTATCTACCGTCATCCGCATATCTTCGGCGAAACCGAAGCTCATACCAGCGAAATTGTAATGCAAAACTGGGAAAAACTGAAACTGAAAGAAAAAGGCGGCAACCGCACTGTACTGGCAGGTGTTCCCGATGCTTTACCGGCGCTCATCAAAGCACACCGCATGCAGGATAAAGCCCGTAGCGTAGGCTTCGATTGGGAGCACCGCGATCAGGTGTGGACAAAAGTAAAGGAAGAAATTGATGAGTTTCAGACCGAAATCGAACGCATGGACAAAGACAAAATGGAAGATGAATTCGGCGACGTAATGTTCAGTCTCATTAATGCAGCCCGATTATATGATATAAATCCTGAAAATGCCCTGGAGCGTACAAACCGCAAATTTGCCTCGCGTTTCAATTACCTGGAAGCACAAACCATAGCCAAAGGCAAAGACCTTAAAAACATGACATTGGCCGAGATGGACGAAATCTGGGAAGAAGCCAAAAAGAAACAAAACGGATAATCAGAAAAAACAAAATTTCAGAAAAAAAATCAATCATACCTGAGCATTCTAAATCATTTATGTATTATCCCGAAACTTTCGAACAAAAAATATCTTTCAACATTATCAGACAATTGCTGAAGGACAGATGTCTTTGTCCGCTTGGCGAGGAAATGGTCGACAGGATGAAGTACACCGCCGACTACAATGAGGTGCTTCAATCGCTCAGTCAGACCGATGAAACTCTCAGGTTGATTACAATCAGTAACGAGGAACTGCCGGTAGGTGATTTTTTTGATATCCGGGAAGCACTTCAACGGGTTCAGGTGGTAGGATTATACCTGGATGAAACGGAAATATTTAACTTGAAACGAGCGCTTGAAGCCGTTCGCAGACTGGTTCTGTTTATCAACCGTCAGGATACGGAACTTTTTCCCGAATTACACAAGCTGACAGCAGGTATAAATTCTTTCGAAGCCATCACCAAACGCATTGATGCTATTCTGGATAAATTCGGGAAAGTGAAGGATAATGCATCTCCCGAACTTAATCGGATCAGAAGGGATATATTCAAGGTGCAAAGCAGCATCTCGAAAACTCTGCAAAACATACTGCGCCAGGCTCAGACCGATGGATATGTAGACAAAGATGTGAGCCCCACCATGCGTGAAGGCAGACTGGTTATTCCGGTTTCACCCGCATTCAAACGTAAGGTGAGCGGTATCATCCATGATGAAAGTGCAACGGGAAAAACCGTTTATATTGAACCGGCACAGGTAGTTGAAGCCAATAACCGGGTGCGTGAACTCGAAAGCGAAGAACGACGCGAAGTTATGCGTATTCTGGTAGAATTTACCGATTTTCTCCGTCCCTATACCGATGAAATAATGGCCAGCCAACATTTTCTGGGCATCATCGACTTTCTGAGAGCAAAATCATTGTTTGCCATTGAAATCAAAGCTATCAAACCCCGGGTTGATAATACCCGGCAACTCGAATGGAACAAAGCAATCCATCCACTGCTTTATCTGACACTCAAAAAACAACAAAAAACAGTAGTTCCGCTCGATATAACGCTTAACGAAAAACAGCGGATCCTGATCATATCCGGACCAAACGCGGGAGGTAAATCGGTTTGTCTGAAAACAGTCGCATTACTGCAATATATGCTTCAGTGCGGGATGCTTATACCTTTACACGAAAACAGCCGTACAGGTATTTTTGAACGCTTATTTATTGACATAGGTGATGAACAATCAATCGAAAACGACCTTTCTACTTACAGTTCGCACCTTCTAAATATGAAATTTTTCATCAAAAACAGCAATCAAAATACCTTATTGCTCATTGATGAATTCGGTTCCGGTACCGAACCTCAGATTGGTGGCGCTATTGCTGAAGCCAGTCTCGAACGCTTCAACCGGAACGGTGCTTATGGAGTAATTACCACCCACTACACCAATCTGAAACATTACGCCGAAGATACCGAAGGTATTGTTAACGGAGCCATGCTTTACGACCGCCAGCATCTGCAACCCCTGTTTCAGCTTCAAATTGGTAATCCGGGAAGTTCGTTTGCCGTAGAAATAGCCCGGAAAATCGGATTGCCCGAAGATTTAATTGCTGATGCCGCCCAAAAAGTAGGGCTGGAACATCTGGATTACGACAAGCACTTACAGGATATTGTAAGGGACAAACGTTACTGGGAGCGTAAAAGGATGGAAATCAGGCAAAAAGAAAAACGATTGGATGAAACCCTGGAGAAATACGAAACTGAATTGGGGTTGACCGAGAAAAAACGTAAGGAAATAACCACTCAGGCGAAGCAGGAAGCTGAAAATTTGCTGAAAGAAGCGAATGCGAAAATAGAAAATACCATCCGTACCATCAAGGAAAGTATGGCCGATAAGGAGAAAACACGCAACGTCCGTACTGAACTGGAAAAATTTAAAGAAAAAGTAACAGATAAGAAAGTCCAGGAACACAAACCGAAAACAAAATTACCTTTCAAAAAAAATGCTGAAAAAATCATAGATGAAAAAGAAGTCATTCTTCACCCGGGTTCCGCCGTTCGGTTGAAGGGACAGACTGCAACCGGAACAATTATAGAACTGAATGACAAGCACGCAGTTGTCGCTTTCGGACAGTTAAAATCTACCGTTAAAATATCAAACCTCGAAGCTGTCAGCAATAATCAGATGAAAAAAGAAAAACGGTTGTCCGATGGATTGGGTACAGCTGTTACCGACGAAGTTCGTCAGCGAAAACTCACTTTCAAATCGGAAATTGATGTGCGTGGTATGCGTGGCGATGAAGCACTGCAAGCAGTGACCTACTTCATTGATGATGCCGTGATGGTAGGCGTTGCAAGTGTTCGCATCCTGCATGGAACTGGTACAGGCGCACTTCGGCAACTCATTCGTCAATATCTGAATACTGTACACGGCGTTCTCCGCTTCCACGATGAACATGTACAATTTGGTGGTGCCGGAATTACAGTTGTGGAATTTGAATAAGAAATGGTTCAACATTTGTATTATCAGTTTCAATTCTGCTATAAATCAAAAAAACATTATATTTGTACTTTCATAATTAACTTAACTCATTGAATGACTAAATATTTTCATAAAATTGTTGTATCTGCATTTCTTTTAATTGGCTGTCAGTTTGCAAGTGCGGTACCAGCTTCGCCCTATCCTGTTATAATTACTCAACCAGACGGTACAAAGTTAACCGTGTACCTCAAAGGCGATGAATATCATCATTACCGTACTACTGAAGACGGAATTTTAATTATAAAAAACAATGAAGGCACATATAACTATGCCTCCATGGATGCCAAAGGGAAAATTTCAGACACCAAAATAAAGGCGCAAAATACCAAAAACAGGACTGAAAACGAAAAATTATTTGTTTCAAAACTTGTAAATTCAAACTCCCTGAATAATACAGGTGAAAAAACACAGATTAAAAAAGTTGCTGCCAGAAAAAATACTGTTTCTGCGAATGTCGTTCGTTCTTCCGGTTACCCTAAAATCGGCTCACCCAAATCATTGGTGATACTCGTCAACTTTGCCGATGCGTCATTTGTTACACCTAACCCTCAGTCTGCATTTTATAATCTGCTGAATGAA
This sequence comes from Paludibacteraceae bacterium, assembly GCA_035402725.1. Classification (GTDB taxonomy): domain Bacteria; phylum Bacteroidota; class Bacteroidia; order Bacteroidales; family Paludibacteraceae; genus UPXZ01. The sequence continues at coordinate 9,184 of DAONDU010000049.1, forward strand.
ACCGGTTACAGTACTAATGGAGGCACCGGTTCAGCCCGTGATTATTTCAGGGACAATTCCATGGGTACTTTTTCACCTGATTTTGTAGTTGTAGGTCCTTATACGCTACCTCAGAACATTGAGTATTACGGAAAAAATAAAGCTGATGATTCTGACCAGAATCCCATCCAAATGGTGGTTGATGCCTGTAAACTCGCAAATGAGAATGGAGTAGATTTCACCCAGTTTGACACTGATAATGACAATCTGGTTGATAACGTATTTGTTTATTACGCCGGATATAATGAAGCAGAAAATGCTCCTGACAATACCGTGTGGCCTCATCGATGGGGAATCTATCCAACCGCCATTTATAGCGGCGGAAATTATTCAGGGAGTGTTTATTCTGTAACTTTTGATGGTAAGCGAATAGAAGACTATGCATGTACTTCGGAGCTCAAAGGTAAAAGTGGAACTAATATGTGTGGCATCGGAACATTTACACATGAATTTGGACACGTTTTAGGTTTAGCTGATATGTATGCTACTGATGGAGGCACACACCACACATTATCCAGCTGGGATATAATGGATTATGGGCCCTATCTGAACAGTGGACGAACTCCTCCAAACTATTCGGCTTTCGAACGGTTTTCGTTGGGATATTTAACTCCGATTGAGATTAAAACACCTCAGAATATTTTAATAGACACATTAGCATCCGGTAACCAGGCTTACTTAATTTCATCCTCAGATTTACCTTTCAGCATGGCATACTCCAATCCGACAGAGTATTTCCTGTTGGAAAACAGACAAAAAAAAGGATGGGATAAATATTTACCCGGTCATGGATTGTTGGTTACACGAGTTAAATACAACCAGAACAACTGGGATTATAACACCCCAAATAACACTGCTTCAGCAATGGGTGTGGACATTATGGAAGCAGATGGCATTGCAACAGACAATACGATGGCCGGGGATCCGTTTCCGGGAACAGATGCAATTAAAAATTATACACCAAAGTTGATTTCAGGTGTACTAATGACCAATAAAGCATTAACTGATATTGATGAAACAAACGGAGTAATATCATTAAAATTCATGGGTGGCGGCAATGCGCCTTTGTTGAAAACGAAAGGTTTAACTACTCAATTCAATACTGTACAAGGTAATCCCACAATTGGCCAGACCATTTCAATAGAAGGTTTAAATCTTGAAGCAAACATAAAAATTTCATTTAATTTGGGTACTCATTTTGAAATTAAAAAAGAAACTGACCCTGAAACAGACTGGGGAAAGTCAATATTACTAACACCCGTTGATTCTGTAGTATTGCCAACCAATATTCAGATACGTTATAATCCTACAGAGCCATCCTATAATAGTGTACATTACGATATTCTTGAAATAACCACTACTTTCGCCAATAAGATGACATTACCGCTTTCGGGTAAATCGACACGTAAGGTATATGTTGTGCCGCCGATTGCAGCTGAAGCTAAAGATGTGACTTATAAAAGTTTTGTTGCCAGCTGGAACTCAGTATTCGATGCTACCGGATATTATCTAACAGTATATAATATATCTGATAATGGCTTGGTTGACACCGTTTTCTCAAATAAATGGCTCACTTCCACTTCCGACACATTATATAACCTGATTTCCAATCGCGATTATTATTACCAAGTTCAGGCTAGTGATAAGAACACATTGTACGGATATGAAAACATTACTTCATATTCGAATACTGTAAAAGTGCGTAGTGCTGTATATCCGCAGAAAAAGGAGTTAAGGGTTGTACCATCAGGCAATGGATCTGTTTTAGTGTTTGTACCTTCCAATACTTCTGTCGTTAATGTATTTAACACCATCGGTCAGAAAATCAGAAGTTTTACGGCAAATTCTGATATTCCTGAAATTACAAATCTTCCCCGCGGACAAATTTACATTATACAGGCTGATGAATTCCGAACAAAGGTACTGATACCTTAATTGAATGTAAAAAATTAAACAGAAATGGCATTACTCACCGGAATAATGCCATTTCTGTTATACGAATATCTAAACCCTATTTTTTGATCAGTTTTCTTATTTTTCTGACAAAATTATACCCGATAATTGCCCCCTGAATCACAGTCATCACTCTCCCTTTGCGAAATGCAGACGTCAAAAACGTTAACGGAGCAAATGAAGTTGTTGATGAAGAAGAGAAAGGTATCAACTGCTGTGCAGTGGATATAATCTGAACTTTTTGTTGTTCAATCTTCTGCCGGGCTTCTTTCTTGAATACCAGCATATCTTCAAGGGTAATATTTTTATCAGTTATCTGTCTCGATTCCATCTCTTATTTCATTATCTTCTTTTGCGTCATCATAAAACATAGCTACAATCAACCTTAACAGGGGATTAACTATCAAAGATTTACGAAATATCAAAACGACAGTAAGCAGGACAAGATAGATCCCGGCAATAATTCCAAAACTTATTACAAATCCTACAGTCGGTGCCAGGATATATGCCAGGGAAAACAGTAGATAAAAAAGCATTCCCATGGCCAATACAACTACAATAAGAATGAAAAGCAGAAGGGACAGGATTTTTGTGATTTTTTCTACAAATTCAATTTTCACATAATCGCCCTGGAGCTTCACATAATCTTTAATGTCGGTAAATAGTTGATTAAAATTACTGATGTTACCCGATTTGTTTGTCATACCATACTAAACTGTTGTTTTAGCATCGGCTTCAGATTTAAGTTCATCAACAAGATCTTCCAGATCCGATTTACTTAAATTTATTCCTCGTTTCTTAAGAGCTTCCACTACTTTAGACTTGGTATCTTCGAAGCCTTCTACAATTTTAGCTCTGGTATCTTCACCTTTTTCGGGTGCTAAAAGTAAACCCAAAGCAGCACCCACAACAGCACCACCTAGCAGTGCAGCCAATATTCCACCACCTGAAGTTTTCATAATTATTTTTTTTAATGTTTGAAAATTTAAAATTAAGTCTTTACAATATTAAAACAAAAACAAATAAAGAAAGGTTCAGAACATAATTTATTATTCTGGCTGATAACCAAAGTTTCTTAACAAGTTATCTTTATTTCTCCAGTCTTTTTCAACTTTTACATATAACTCCAGAAACACCTTCTTTTCAAAAAAGCCTTCGATATCCTTCCGTGCTTCAATTCCAACTTTTTTCAGCGATTTTCCCCCATGCCCAATCAGAATTCCTTTTTGCGAATCTCTTTCGGCATAAATTACAGCATTGATCCGGATTAAATTTTCTTCTTCCTGAAACTGTTCTACTTCCACTTCTACCGAATAAGGAATTTCCTTCTCATAATTCAGCAGTATTTTTTCACGGATAATTTCGGTTACAAAGAATCTTGCCGGTTTATCCGTCAACTGATCTTTATCAAAAAAAGGCGGACTTTCGGGTAATAATTCCTTTATACGTTTTAATAAGGCTTCAATATTGAACTTTTCTTTTGCAGAAATTGGAAATATTTCCGCATTCGGTAGCACTGATTTCCATTTTTCAACCATTTCAATCAGCTTTTCCTGATTGATCAAATCTATTTTATTTACAACAAGAATTATCGGTGCTGTATTCATCTTCACCTTTTCAACAAAATCTTTATTTTTCTCATAATTATCAAACACATCAGTTACGTAAAGTATTACATCAGCATCGACCAGGGCCGAGCGTGAAAAACTTAACATAGACTCCTGCAACTTGTAGTTTGGCTTCAACACACCCGGTGTGTCGGAATATACAATCTGAAAATCATCCCCGTTCACAATACCTAAAATACGATGACGTGTAGTTTGTGCTTTAGATGTTATAATTGACAAACGTTCACCAACAAGGGCATTCATCAAGGTTGATTTTCCCACATTGGGATTACCCACGATATTAACAAATCCGGATTTATGCATGATTATCATTTTTTACAAAGATAATACTTTTCAAAACAACAAGAGCAGAATTCTATAATTCGTAATAAATAAAACAGGTTCAACTTTATTCATAGCCTGTTTTTAATACAAAATTGTTACTTTTGTCGTTATTAAGTTCAAATTTTTCATCCGTCATGAATAAAGTTTACCAAACTAATCAGATAATGAAAATCATTTTCGTTGTGGGAGCAATGCTAATTGTCCTTGCATCTACAATTTTCACCAATCGGCTGGCAGGTAAACTTTCTATAGAAGAACAGAAAAAAATTGAAATATGGGCTGAAGCAACCAGACAACTGATACTTGCCGATGAAACAACCGATATGAACTTCATTCTCAATATAATTGAAGGCAACACGACTATTCCGGTTATTATTACGGATAATAATGACCAAATGATAGATTACAGAAACATAAAAGCACCTGAAAAAAACAACGAAGAATTTTTCAGAAAAAAAATAGCAACACTCAAAAACAGAAAAAACAGGTTTGAGATCAATCTCAAAGAATCGAATACAAAACAGTATATTTATTACGATGATTCTTTGCTGCTTAAACAACTGTATATATTTCCATACATCCAGTTTGGGGTAATTTTTGTATTCTTTATCATCGTAATTCTGGCATTTTCCAGCTCCAAACGAGCAGAACAGAATAAAGTCTGGGTTGGTCTCTCTAAAGAAACAGCACATCAACTGGGCACTCCCATTTCATCTCTGCTGGCATGGACTGAACTTCTTAAGATACGATACGAAGATGACAAACTGATCACCGATATGGAAAAAGATGTGAATCGTCTTAAAGTAATCGCCGACCGTTTTTCAAAAATAGGTTCAAAACCGGATTTAAAAAAATCAGATTTAAAAGAGACGCTCTCGAATGCGGTAAACTACATGAATAACCGCAGTTCCAACAAGGTAGAAATATCACTGAACTTTAACGAAGGAATTCCATCAATTATTCCTCTCAATGTACCCTTGTTCGAATGGGTGATTGAAAACCTGTGTAAAAACGCGATTGACGCTATGAATGGCATTGGAAAAATCGCTCTGAATGTAAAAAATACAGAAAATGACATAATAATTGATATTACAGACAACGGCAAAGGAATAGAAAGAAATATGTATAAGGCTATTTTTTCACCGGGTTTTACTACCAAAGAAAGAGGATGGGGGTTGGGATTATCGCTTGCTAAACGTATTATTGAAGAATATCATAAAGGTAAAATTTTCGTAAAACATTCTGAAATAAACGTAGGAACAACGTTCAGGATAATTTTACCTGTCAATTAATAATCTTCTTCAATTATTTGATTTATCTTTGCATAAATTTTACGTAAATCTTTTATTTATAGTACGAAATTTTGTACCTTTGCAAGGTTTTTTATAGTACACAATATGTCGAAATTTGAAAAATACAACATTCCACTGAAGGAATTAAAAACGGAAACACAAGTTTTCGAATTCGATTTGGATGAAAATTACTTCAAAAAAATCGATAGTCCTGAAGTTCAACATGGCAATATAAAAGCCATTGTTACTGTACGTAAAAAAACCGGTCTTTACGATTTAAATTTTGAACTGAATGGCATTATTCAGATTCCTTGCGACAGATGCCTGGATGAAATGAATCAACCCATACAATATAAGGAAAAAATTCAGGTTAAATTTGGTGATAAATTTTCAGAAGAAGATGATATCGTGATAGTACCGGAAGCTGATGGTGGAATTAACATCGCATGGTTTTTGTATGAATTTATTGTATTAAATATCCCGATAAAGCATGTTCATGCTCCCGGAGAATGCAATAAAACAATGGTTAGTAAACTGAAAAAACATATAACCAGACAAAGAACCGATGATGATGACCTGGATGACATTGACTTTGAAGAAGAAGATGAAATCCCAACAGATGAAACAACTACTGACCCGCGATGGGACGGATTACAAAATATATTTGAAAACAATTAAATAAATTACTAAAATGGCACATCCTAAACGAAAACATTCGAAACAAAGAACCGCAAAAAGAAGAACCCACGATAAAGCCAAACTGCCTACTCTGGCAATTTGTTCAAATTGCGGTGCAACACACATTTACCATACAGTTTGTCCTGAATGTGGTTATTACAGAGGTAAATTAGCGATTGAAAAAGTAACAGCTGAATAACAAAACCTGAAAAGTTTTCTGAAAACGCTGAAAACAATTCATTCTCAAAAGATATTAAAGAACCTTTTTTACCCGGTGTAAAAAAAGGTTCTTTATTTTAAATTTCGGCTTTAACTCTACTTTTATTCATTTTCCGGCAAAGTTTTATTGATAGCATTAACAAACGCTACCTGTACCTACCTCCGGCTATTAATTTTACGTGAAATCAGATAATATAACTGTGTTATATTTGCTATTACTTAGAAGCCGGTCTGTGGTTTAATGTAGTTTTATTTTATTTCACCAGGTAGCGCATTTTATCTCTTTTAAAAATAAATTTTTCCGCCGCAGTTTTGCGGGAAGCTTTCAGCCATATTGAATGTGTCGTCGCAGTTTTGCGGCTGAAAAATACACTTTTTGCAGGTATAATAAACAAAAAAAGTCCCATACAATTTCTTGTAAGGGACTTTCATAAAAACGGCGGCTATCGGATTTTATCCCGATTTATCGGGGCTCCCACTATTAACGCAGTACCATCGACGTGATTGGGCTTATCCGCCAGCTGGCGGATCGGAATGGGAAGAGGTGGAGGGAGTTATCTTACCGGGTCTGAAACATCATTCTTTTTATACTTTATAATACAAAAAAAGTCCCATACAATTTCTTGTAAGGGACTTTCTAAAAACGGCGGCTATCGGATTTTATCCCGATTTATCGGGGCTCCCACTATTAAC
>DAONDU010000050.1:0-15991 GCA_035402725.1 Paludibacteraceae bacterium
TGTCTGATAATATAAGTCTGACGGCTGAATATGGCTGGAATCATATTTCCAACGGTATGATCAAAGCGCCCAATTCGGGGATCAATATGCTCAATGCATTTATCGGTCTGAAATATACACCAAACTACGATGCCCGTAAAAATGAATACCTCAGGTACTATTACGCTCCGGATATTCCGCGCAATATTTCTGTGGAGATCACTGCTTCGGGTGGATTGCGGCAACGATATATGAGAGATGGCGGTGAAGGATATGGTAAAACCTTTCCAATCGCTTCTCTTGCTGCAGCGGTATATAAACCGATTACAAATTTATATAGAATGGGTATTGGCGGGGATTTTTTCTATGATGGTGTTTATACTTCCGGATTAAGTTCAGGATACAAACGGGAATATATCACGGTAGACGAATTGAAAAATAAACTCCGATTTGGCATCTCATGGCAGAACGAATTGATTATGGGGCGATTAACCGCCGGAATTCATGCCGGTGTTTACCTGTTCAATCCTGTTAAAAATTTAGAACCCTATGGATCTGTTTCCAGTAAAGGCATAATATATCCCTATAATCCGGAAGAAGAAGTGGGTTGGTTCTACACCCGCGTTTCGGGAAAATACCTGTTAGCTAAACATATATACGCATCCATCGGGCTGAAAACCCATCTTCAAAAGGCCGAATTTATCGAGTGGGGGCTGGGATACCGGTTTTAAAAGAACAAAAGCCGTTTTCAGCGGCTTTAGTTTTACTCTTCGTATTTCAATCCGTCAAGCATAAGCAACAAATCACTTTCGGATATTCCGTTGGAAATCAACGTGTTCTTATCCTGCTGAAACAGTGTGTCGAACTGTGTCCAGTTGTTGCTGAGCAAGCGAAGAGACTGAATATAATATTCGGCTGCCTTTTGTTGCTTGTTCATACACCATTCAATATGTCCGGCTGTGCAGTAATCAGAGGGTGTGAGATTATCGGTTTCCAGAAGCAGTGTAGAAAAATATTTTGCCTGCGCCATGTTTTTCGCGATAAACGAACAATGCATGATTTCACGGAAGATTTTCACATTATCGGGATATTCTTCGTTCAGTTGCATTAGTTCGCGGAGGGCTTCCTCCGTTTTACCTAATTCCTTGAGACAACTGACAATCTGCAACCTGACTGAAAACTGGTCGGGTTTAATAAAATTAGTATGCCGGTAAACCTCAAGCGCTTTTTCGGCATTACCCATCAGGCGGTAACACAGGGCGATCTTGCGGTTTGTCCAGAAATCATCGGGTTGTATCAGATCCGCTTTCCTGTAGGCATCGAGCGCTTCAGCAAGGCGCGATGTCTGCTGAAAAGCATAACCCATTTTCTGATACAGTGCTGCCGATATTTCACCTTCTTTCTTTATCTCGTCGAATAGTTCGAGCGACTGCGCGTAGAGTTTTTTCGTGAAATAATATTCTGCTATGTTTGTTTTGAGCGTGTCGTCAATCGATAACAAATCAAACAAGAAGGTTTTGTGCATGATGAGCGATTTGGTAAACATATCGGCAAAATCGCTCCGGTGCGGATTGAGCCGGAAGAACCGGAACAGATCCTGAATATAATGTTTCGAAATGTTTTTTGCCTGCACATTGGGAGAATGCAATGCTTCGTCCTTACTGATTTCTTCCATTTGCTCGGTGGCTTCTCCGAATGATTGTTTCATCAGATTACGCTGCAACTCCGGCATTTGCAATACGCTCAGACAGAATGAGTAACGGTCCGAATTGCACATGACTTCCGAACTCAGAAAAACGGTCATCAATGACTTGTCGTCGGTTGCAAACAGGGGTTTTACAGCCGTATTATCCGTATCGAAAGGCATGAACCAGTTCGAAAATTCGGAAAAGAAAGGAAACGATTTCAGCATAGCGAAAGTACTCATATACACATCGGCTCCTTCAAGCTGCAATTCGGCAAATTCCTGAATTTTATCGGAAGCACCCGATTTTTCAATCATCTCTTCCCATTGTGGATTGATTTCGCCCCATTCATCCAAATTCATCAGATTTTCGGGATTAAGTCCCTCGTCCATCAGCGGACGAAGTTTCATCAGCTCCGGAAAAATTTCCTCCTGCAGTTTTTTGGAGACCTGTTCTGTTTCGGTAGTCGCTATAATTTGTATGATAATGTTCTGGAGCTGTTCGGTGATAACATTATCATCGGCCAAAATTACCAGCCGGTTGCGGATAGCGGGAAAGTAGGGCAGGAAGCGGTTGTACTTCGCCAGTACAAAACACAGACCAGCAAGAGCTCTTTCCCGTGCATACATATCGGAGGTATTGCAGGCATCGAGCAGCATCAATAGCTTGGTTTCGTCAAAGTAACGCCAAAGATTGAGCGTCAAAGCAGAAACCAGCATGGATTTAGCCACAGAGTCGGTATTAGCTTCGTCCATTGCCAGCCGGTAGAGATTGAGAATTTCGGGAGAATCATATCTTGATTTGAGCCAGAAATAATTGAAAAGAAAATGAATAGAAGTTTCAAATTCAAGCTGTATTCCTCTTTCGTGTTTTGTGTCAACAGTTTCGGCTTCGTGAAGCAGCGCCATTTTTTCCATCCTATTCAGACCGTTTTCCAGGTCGGAGAGAGTTGGTTGGGGGGTGAAGGGAAAATATCTTTTTTGAGAGAATTCAAAATTGGACGAATCGCGGGTAAACAGTTCCTCGCGCAAATCGGCAATCTGTACAAACATTTTCGCAATCAGCTTATTATACACCAATTTCCGTTCGGGGTCAATCATTCCCTTCAGAAAATATTGCAGCATATACCGATAGCTTTGCTGCATATTTTCAATATTTTCACGATGAACCGGCGACTGGAGTTCGTTGCTCAGTTCAATGATTTTATCGAATGCGTTCTTCAGGTTTCCCTGCGAAAGGAAGGCTATCGATTGTTTGTAAACGCTTTGAATCTCAGTAGTTGTCATAGTCTTTATTTCGGATTGAGAAGCAGATCAAGCTACTGATTATAAGTCGAATATGAATATGATTGAATTAACCCATTTTGCTTATTTTCCGCAACTTTTCTTCATCTATTATTTTTATTTTTCGTCCGTCCATGGCAATGAGCGATTCGTTAACAAAACTTGCCAGTGTACGGATGGCATTGGAAGTGGTCATGTTCGAATGATTGGCCAGATCTTCACGTGACAAATAAATGCTTATTGTAGCGCCATCTTCTTCCAGTCCATAATTGTCTTTTAGGAATAACAAAGACTCTGCCAAACGTCCGCGAATGTGTTTTTGTGTCAAATTGACAGTCCGGGCATCGGATTCTGCCAGGTCGAATGACAATTCTTCCAGAAAACGATAACAAAAGGCGTTGTTGTGGCGGAGTATGGACAGGAAATTTTCACCGCTGATCATATAAACGGTGCAGTCCTCGAAAGCGGTGACAGTAGTACTGTTTAATTCATTGGCGATAATAGCCCGATAACCGAAATGTTCGCCGGGTTTGAGCATTCTTACAATCTGTGCCCGGTTTCCAAAGCCATTCTTATACACTTTTGTTTTCCCGACCGCCAGAATCATTAAATGCGTAGGTTTATCACCTTCACACTGAATCACTTCATTTTTTTTGTAGTGATGAATAGTGTACGAATTTTGAATAAAATTTCTTTCATCGGGTGTAAGTACATCCCAGAAAGTTAATACGTCTTCAATGGGTCGAAGTAATGAAATTTGCCTTTTTGCCATGGCATCAATCAGATATGTTTGAAAACTATGTTCTTAAGCACAAATTTAGAAAAATATTTCAAATTTGTTGCCATTTTTGGCGGAAAAACTAACGTTTTGTAAAGCTTATACGTTATATTAACGTTTATAAAGATAAAATTTAACAATATTAAGGATTGATTAATGCTCCGACGAGATTTAATTTTTTTTCTTACAGTCACTGTTATCATTCAAAAAATGAACTATTTTTGCATTGTATAAAAAAATACCGGATAACTATGAACCGATTTAAACTTCATTTGATTACCATACTGTTAATTCTTAGCGGTGTAAATCTGATTAACGCGCAAAATATCATTCTCAGCGATTCGGCTGTTGTAAGTCTTATTACTTGTTCGCCCGGCCCTCAGGTTTATGCTAAATTCGGTCATACTGCCATCCGGCTTATTGAACCCACCCTTGGAATGGATATCGTATTCAATTACGGTATGTTTAATTTTAACAAGCCCAATTTCTATATGAAATTTATCAAGGGTGAAACGGATTATGAACTGGGTGTGTATGAAACAAAGTATTTTCTGCCCGAATATCAGGATAGAAATTCATCGGTAACCGAGCAGGTGCTCAATCTGACAAAAGAAGAAAAACAAAAACTGGTTGACGCGCTTTTTGTGAACTATGAACCTCAAAACAGAGAATACAGGTATAATTTTGTTTTCGACAACTGTTCCACCCGTCCCCGTGATAAAATACTTTCGGTAATCAATGATAAAGTCGGATATCGTTCGGCAGGTGAGCAGCAAACCTACCGGAACAGGATAGGTTTTTACACGGGAGAAAACACCTGGACAAAATTTGGTATTGACATGCTGTTGGGAAAGGATGCTGATGTTAAGTCCACCCGCTGGACATCCATGTTTCTTCCCGAAGTGTTGAGCCGTGAGTTTGGTGCTGTAGAAATAGTTGCAGCAGACGGAACAAAACGCCCGCTTATTAAATCAGAAGCACTCCTGGTCGAACGTAAGGATGAAAATGTAAGTTCCGGAATACTGCAACAACCGTTGATTGTAACTCTTGCCATTCTGTTAATCGGTGTGATTATCATTCTGGCAGAGTACCGGCAAAAAAAATACTGCAAGATTGTCGACAGTGTGTTGCTGATAGTTACCGGACTGGCTGGTATTATTGTTTTTTATCTGATGTTTTTCTCGGTACATCCTCTTGTGCAATCCAATTACAATATCCTTTGGTGTAATCCGCTAAATGTGATTGTTGGCATATTGCTCTGGAATAAAAAACTTCACACGTTCATTAACTATTTTCAGCTGGCAAATGTTTTCCTTTTCTTTGGTGCCCTGCTTGTATTTGTACTATCCATTCAGGCAATCAATGTGGCATCCATTCCACTAATTGTATTAATGCTGACCAGGTCGTTAAACTGGATTGCCAAGCAAAGCAAAAAGTTGAAATCATTATAAGAAACGCATCGGGCTCTTTATCCCGAATTCCAGAAAAGAAGAATACCTCTTCGCGCTTTTAATCCCCGCACTACTGAAAATATCTTTCAGTCGGGAATCTTTTTCTTATTACCCTGTTGTTTTATTATTGGAATACCGGTAAAATAAAACCGGTAAAAACCGTACTTTTGTATCATCAAATTTGCTTGTTGAAATGAAAGAGAAAGAAACTTTATGGAACAAGAACTTCAGTGTCGCATGTATAGCAAACTTCCTGATCGCATGTTCTTTTAATTTGTTAGTACCGGTTATTCCCTTGTATCTGACAGAAGTGCTGCACATTCCTGAAACAAATGTTGGGATTGTACTCTCGTCGTACGTGTTAGCTATGCTGTTCATGCGTCCGTTTTCGGGATATATGGTGGATATTTTCCCACGTAAGGCTTTGTATATCATTGGCCTGTCCCTTTTTGTTACCGTATATTTAGGTTATTACCTGGTTACGGCCGTACTGGCTTTTGTTATCGTTCGTTTTATTCACGGAGTATTCTGGGGCATTACGAGCGTATCGGCCAACACGGTTGTGATCGATATCATACCTGCATCAAGACGAGCTGAAGGAATAGGCTTTTTTGGCATGTTCAATAACCTGGCTTTGGCCATTGCACCTTATATTGCATTGAATATTTATCATTCAGCCGGTTTTCATTGGCTTGTAACAAGTGCCATTGGAATGGGCGTGATAGCTATAATTTTTGTGAGTTTTATAAGTGTTCCTGTACGTCCCAAATCAGTGCGTCCGCCACTTTCCTTTGATCGTTTCATCCTCTTGCCGGCTTTACCGGTGCTGATCAATCAGATAATTATGACTTCAGCCTGGGGAACACTCATTCCTTTTGCCGCCCTGTACGGAAAGAGTATTGGCATTCAAAATTCAGGCATTTTATTCTTATTTCTGGCATTTGGTATCATCGTCTCCCGCATCTTCTCAGGAAAAATGGTTGACAAAGGTTACATTCATCCGGTGATAATTTCTGCATTGCTTATAGCTGCTATCGGATTTGTGGTTTATTCGCAGGTTCATATGCTGGTAGCATTTTGTGTTTCAGTCTTTGTGGTGGGGGTTGGTTTTGGAATGCTCCTTCCGGCTTTGCAGACCATCTATGTAAATATGGCAACACACGACCGGCGCGGTACGGCTTCTTCCACCTATCTAACCGGATTTGATGTGGGCAATGGCATCGGAATGCTTACCGGCGGATACATTATAAGTTTATGGTCTTTCCAAACACTTTATATCATTGCCGCTGCCACGTGTTTACTCGGAATAATCGTGTATCTGACCAGTACGATCTGGGTTTATACCCGGAAAAAACTGGTGGAATAATAAGAACAGAACTCCTCAACCATAAAAAAAACCGGGTTGCAATTTTCAGCAAACCCGGCTTAACTAAACAACTATTTTTTCTTGTATCCCTTTTCATGTACTGAACTGACCGCGCGTCCCGAAGGATCGGCATTTTTCTTGAATGCTTCGTCCCATTCCAGAGCAACAGGTGTACTGCACGCCACTGATGGCACAGAAGGTACACATAGTGCTGCACTGTCCGATGGAAATAATTCACTGTAGATGCTGCGGTAGTAATATTCTTCTTTTGTCATGGGTGGCTGGATAGGAAAACGATAGGCTACGTTTGCCATCTCGTCGTCAGTTACCTTTTGTGTGGCGACTTCTCTCAGGGTATCAATCCAGTTGTAACCAACTCCGTCTGAGAACTGTTCCTTCTGACGCCAGGCGATATCTTTCGGAAGATAGTCTTCGAATGCCAGACGAAGTATATGCTTTTCAATTTTTCCATTACCGGCCATCTTATCTATGGGGTTTAGCCTCATTGCCACATCCATGAATTCCTTGTCGAGAAATGGCACCCGCCCTTCTACTCCCCATGATGCCAGTGATTTGTTGGCCCGAAGACAATCATACAGATGAAGTTTACTCAGTTTACGTACTGTTTCTTTGTGAAATTCTTCGGCATTGGGAGCTTTGTGGAAGTATAGGTATCCTCCGAATATTTCATCGGCTCCTTCGCCCGAAAGTACCATTTTTACGCCCATGGATTTAATGTAGCGTGACAGGAGATACATCGGCGTACTGGCTCTGACTGTAGTCACATCGTAGGTTTCGATATGATAGATAACATCGCGGATGGCGTCCAACCCTTCCTGAACAGTAAAGTTTATTTCGTGATGTACAGATCCGATGTGTTCAGCAACCTTTCGTGCAGCAGCCAGATCCGGAGATCCTTCCAGCCCAATAGCAAATGAGTGAAGTTGAGGCCACCATGCATCTTCAATGTTTCCACTTTCAATACGTTTAGCTGCAAATTTTTTGGCCACAGCCGAAATGATAGAGCTGTCGAGTCCACCCGAAAGCAGTACACCGTAAGGAACATCCGACATCAGCTGACGTTCTACGGCATCTTCCAGAGCACGTCGAAGTTCTTCAACGCTGGAAGAATTATCTTTCACGTTGTCATATTCCATCCAGTCGCGGACATACCATTTTGTTGGTTTGTTATCCGGACTGTAATAGTATTGCCCGGGAAGAAATTCTTCAATTTTATTGCAATATCCTTCCAATGCTTTTAATTCAGAAGCCACATAATAAGCCCCCTGTTTGTCCCAACCCTGATAAAGCGGGATGATGCCAATGTGATCGCGTCCGATAAGAAAGCGGTTGTTCTCGATGTCGTAGAGCGCGAAAGCAAAAATTCCGTTCAGGTCTTCCAAAAAGTCAGGACCTTTTTCACGGTAGAGCGCCAGAATAACTTCACAATCGGATTGTGTGAGGAATTCGTATTTTCCTTCGAACTGACGACGGATTTCACGGTGATTATATATTTCGCCATTGACAGCAAGAACCAGTTTCCCGTCTTTACTGTAAAGTGGTTGCTTTCCGGAATGCGGGTCAACGATTGACAGGCGTTCGTGAGCCAGTATGGCATGTTCATTAGCGAAAATACCCGACCAATCCGGACCACGGTGACGGATTATTTTTGACATCTGGAGTATTTGCGGACGCAATACTTCTACTGGTTGTTTGATATTAAATGTACATACAATGCCACACATAGTTGGTTATTAGTTAAAAAGTTAAAAATTGTTTTACTAAAAAAACGGGTTTGTTGAAATTATAGTGATAATCCAGATGTTCTTATCAATTATGTATAAGATATTGGTGAATATCTTCGGCTGCTTTTCGTCCGGAGGCAATTGCCCTTACTACCAGACTGGCACCCATAGCAGCATCCCCGGCAGCAAAGACTTTCGAAACAGAGCTTTGGTTTTCTTTATTGATTGCTACGTTACCACGCGAATCGTATGCTACACCAAGTTCGGTAAGCAATCCTTCATGTACCGGATGAACAAAACCCAATGCCAGGAACACCAGATCAGCCTTTATGGTTTCGGTTTTTCCGGTGGAAATCATGGTGAAACGGCCATTTTCATCTTTCTTCCATTCAACTGCTTCAACCACCACTTCTTTCACCTGCCCGTTTTTACCCTTGAATTCCAGGGTGTTCAGCGACCATTTGCGTTCACAACCTTCCTGATGTGAGCTGGATGTTTTAAGAATATTGGGGTAATAAGGCCAGGGCGTATCCGGATTTTTCCCGGCAGGTGGTTTTGGCAGAATTTCAATTTGAGTAACCTTAGCAGCGCCCTGACGTATGGAAGTACCCACACAATCGGAACCTGTGTCACCACCACCGATTACAAGTACATGCTTGTCCTTGGCAGTTATTCGCTCGGGAATTGTCATGGCTTCTTCCATGATAACCTGATTTTGTTGCGAAAGAAAATCCATAGCGAAATAAATGCCCTTCAAATCGCGTCCGGCTGGTGATATGTCGCGTGGATGACCCGCACCTACTGCCAGACATACGGCATCATATTCTTTCATTACATCAGCACCCGCAATTGTATTACCTATTTCTGTATTTGTTTTGAAAAGAATACCTTCTTCTGTCAGTTGAGTCAGTCTGCGGTCGATGACGTTTTTATTCAGCTTAAAGTTTGGAATTCCATACCTCAGCAAACCTCCGATGCTGTTGTCTTTTTCAAAAACAGTAACGGTATGACCTTTTCGGTTCAGTTGCTGTGCTGCAGCCAGACCTGCCGGACCGGAACCAACGACAGCAACTTTTTTACCTGTTCGGATTTTTGGTGGCCTTGCCTTGATCATGCCCTCTATGAATGCCACCTCGGTTACAGCTGCTTCATTTTCGCGAATTGTAACAGGAGCCTCACTCAGATTGAGCACACAGGATTTCTCGCAGGGTGCCGGACAGATTCGTCCGGTAAAGTCCGGAAAATTATTTGTTTCATGCAGTATTTCAATGGCTTCTTTCCATCTTCCCTTGTATATCAGATCCTGCCATTCGGGCATTCTGTTGCCCAGCGGGCAAGCCCAGTGACAAAATGGTATGCCGCAGTCCATACAGCGCGATGCCTGCAATTTGCGGTCTTCCTGATTAAGTGTCTGCTCCACTTCTCCGAAATCATAAATTCTTTCGAGAACAGGACGGTATCCCGCTTCCTTGCGCGGAATACTCATAAATGCTTTTGGATTTCCCATATAAGTTGTCCCCTAACCCCCTAAAGGGGGAAATTGGTTAGTAGTTTTTAATAATCTATTTGTGTTGATATGCTTGTTAATGTGTGCTTGAGTTAGTTGCACACCCCAAACTCCCCCTTCAGGGGCCGGGGGACAATTAATAATCTCTTTCCACACTTGCGATTTTACGCTTGATAGCTTCTATTTTTTCATCTTCGAGTACTTTTTTGTATTCAATGGGTACCACTTTGATGAATTTATCGACATACTCATTCCAGTTGTGAAGTATTTTCGCTGCCAGCGGGCTGTTTGTATGTTTATAATGTGCTTCTATTAAACCGTGTAATTCTTTGTTGTCGCTGCTGTCTTCGATGAGTGAAAGTTCCACCATTTCCATGTTGCAGAAATAATCGAAATCGCCTTTCTCGTCGAGTACATAAGCTACACCGCCGCTCATACCGGCTGCAAAGTTGCGTCCTGTTGGCCCTAATACAACTGTACGACCTCCGGTCATGTATTCGCAGCAATGATCACCTGCTCCTTCAACAACAGCTGTTGCACCTGAATTGCGCACACAGAAGCGTTCACCGACAACTCCGTTGATATAAACTTCGCCGGATGTTGCCCCGTATAGCAATGTATTGCCACAAAGTATATTTTCTTCCGGTGGGAATGTACTTCCTTTAGGAGGTGTTACGATAATTTTTCCACCTGAAATGCCTTTTCCGAGATAATCGTTGGCATCGCCATGTAAGCTGAATGTAATGCCTTTTGCCAGGAATGCACCAAAACTTTGTCCGGCAGATCCCTCAAAAGCGATGGAGATGGTATTGTCAGGCAATCCCGACTGTCCGTAACGTTTGGCAATTTCACCCGAGAGCATGGCACCTGTAGTACGATCCGTGTTCTTTATTTTAGACTGAAATTCTACAGGCATACACAGGTCGAGAGCTGGTAGAGATTTATTGATAAGCTCCCGGTCAAGTATGTTTTCAAGCTTGTGATCCTGTTCGGCGTTTTTGCGGAGTGCATTTGTTTCAGCTTCTTTTGGAACAAATGTTATACGGCTTAAATCAATTTTCTCAGTTTTTGGGAACTCCGGAAAATGTTTTCGTTTCAACAGATCGGCTCTACCGATGGCTTCATCCAGTGTTTTGAAGCCAAGATTTGCCAAATGTTCACGAACATCTTCAGCCAGGAATGTAAAGAAATTGACCAGGTATTCATATCTTCCCAGGAAGCGCTTACGCAGTTCCTCATTTTGTGTGGCTACGCCCACTGGACATGTGTTCATGTGACATTTACGCATCATCACACATCCCAGCACAATCAGTGCACTGGTGGCAAAACCGTATTCCTCAGCTCCAAGAAGAGCTGAAATAATGATGTCCTTTCCGGTTTTGAGTTGTCCGTCTGATTGTAAACGGATTTTTCCGCGCAGGTTATTCATTACCAGTGTTTGCTGTGTTTCAGCAAGTCCAATTTCTACGGGAAGTCCTGCATGTTTGATGGAACTTGACGGACTTGCGCCGGTACCGCCTTCGGCACCGCTGATAAGGATTAAATCGGCTTTGGCTTTGGCTACACCTGCGGCTATTGTACCTACACCGCTTTCAGATACCAGTTTAACGCTGATGATGGCTTTCGGATTGATGTTTTTCAAATCGAAAATCAGTTGAGCTAAATCTTCGATGGAGTAAATATCGTGATGCGGTGGTGGTGAAATGAGCGAAATTCCCGGAATGGAATGTCTTGTTTTGGCAATGATTTTATCCACTTTGTAACCCGGAAGTTGTCCGCCTTCACCGGGTTTTGCACCCTGAGCTATTTTTATCTGTAGTTCGTCTGCATTCACCAGATATTCGGCAGTCACTCCAAAACGTCCTGATGCTACCTGTTTGATGGCACTTCGTGTACTCAGCCCGTCGTTCCGTTTTTTATAACGTTCGGGATCTTCTCCACCTTCTCCGGTATTGCTTCTTCCTCCGATTTTATTCATAGCCATAGCCATAGCTTCATGAGCTTCGCGACTGATAGAACCATAAGACATGGCACCTGTACAGAAGCGCTTCATGATATTTTCCGCCGGTTCCACTTCCGAAATATCTATCGGATTTTGTTTGTATTCGAGCAAATCGCGGATAAATGCAGGATTCGGTTTATTGTCCACCAAAGACGCATATTCTTTATATCTGGCATATTCTCCTGTTTTAGTGGCAATTTGCAGTCGTGAAATTGTTTCGGGATTCCATGCGTGATATTCACCTTCATTCCGGTATGCATAATTTCCTAAGTTTTTCAGATGGAATGTCTCGTTGTTTTCAGTGTTGAATGCTTCCAGGAAAGGTTGCAGTACTTCACGCGCAATGTCGTCAAGGTCAATACCCTCAATTTTTGAGGAAATATCCTTGAAATATGAGTTCAATACTCTTGATGAAATGCCGATAGCTTCAAAAATATGCGCACCGCGGTAGCTTCTCAATGTGGAATTTCCCATTTTGGAAAGTACCTTGAGCAATCCCTTATTTATAGATTTGATATAATTCTTTTTGGCTGTGTCAAAATCAAGTTGTATATCACCCGATTTAATTTTACGGTTGAGTACAGCAAATGCGAGGTAAGGATTTACAGCGTTGGCCCCGAAACCGAACAACAGAGCAAAATGCATCACTTCACGCGGTTCGGCGCTTTCCACTACAATATCAATCTGCATCCTCTTACGTTTCTCCACAAGGTATAAATGTACTGCTGATACGGCCAGCAGGGAGGGAATTGGTGCATGATCAGCATCAACACCACGGTCGCTGAGTACGATGTAATTTTTACCTTCATCTACCGCCTTTTCCACTGAAATACAAAGTTCATCAATAGCTTTTTCAAGCCCTTTTGTACCTTGTTTCGGATCGAAAAGCATGGGTAAAACAGCCGTTGAGAAGCCTTTATATCTCAAATTCAGTAATATGTCAAACTGAGTGTTGGTCAAAATCGGGCTTTTCAGTTTTACAATCTTGGACAATTCGGGAATTTGTTCAAGCAGATTCTGATGCACGGAGCCAACATAACCTGTAAGTGACATCACAAGCTCTTCGCGTATCGGGTCGATAGGTGGGTTAGTTACCTGAGCAAACTGCTGTCTGAAATAGTTGAACAAACGTTGGGGTTTGGTCGAAAATGCAGCGAGTGTAACATCGTTACCCATTGATGACACCGGTTCTTTCCCTTCGTTTGCCATTGGAATGATCAGATTATGGATATCTTCTACTGAATAACCGAATGCAGTCAGAAGAGTTTCATAATTTGGTATGTCGTTGTTAACGCTTCTGCCGGATGAAATAACATCGAGGTTGCTGCAATTCTTGTTCAGCCAGTCGCGGTAGGGGAATGCTTTTGCGAGTCCGTCTTTAAGTTCGTTATCATAAAAGATCTGACCGGTTCTGGTATCAACAATCAGCATTTTACCCGGTCTTAACCTTCCACGTGCTTTGATATTCGAAGCTTCGAGATCTATTGTTCCTGTTTCGGAAGCAATAATCATACAACCGTCATTCGTGATGGTGTAGCGTGCTGGGCGTAGTCCGTTGCGGTCAAGCATACCACCGGCAAATCGTCCGTCGCTGAAAAGCAGTGTTGCCGGTCCGTCCCAGGGTTCCATCAGCATGCTGTGATATTCATAAAATGCCTTCAACTCATCCGAAATAGGATTTTTGTCGTTGAAGCTTTCAGGCACAAGCATTGCCATTGCATGTGGAAGACTTTTTCCCGACATTACCAGAAATTCCAGTACGTTGTCGAGCGAAGCGCTATCGCTCATGCCGGGCTGAACAATGGGATATAGGTCTTTCATATTTCCCAGGATATCCGATTTCAGAACACTTTCGCGGCTTTCCATCCACTGCCGGTTTCCACGAATGGTATTGATCTCACCATTATGACCGATCATGCGGAATGGTTGAGCCAGATCCCAGGTGGGGAATGTGTTGGTGCTGAAGCGTGAGTGAACAAGTGCTACGCGGCTGGTAAAATTCGGATTGCTGAGATCAGGAAAATATTCACGTAACTGCAGGGAAGTTAGCATTCCCTTGTAAATCATTTGTTTGGTAGAAAGGCTTACAATATAGAAACTACGTTCAGCAGCAAGTTTTGACTGTTGTATGGCTTTCTCAATTTTTTTACGGACAATGTAAAGTTTACGCTCTAATTCATCCTGTTGCAGATTGCCGGTTATAAAAATCTGTTTGATGTCAGGCTCGTTAGAGGCAGATATTTCTCCGAGAATTTCACTGTTTACCGGAACATCGCGTACTGCTAGTAGTGTTAAACCTTCTTTTTCAACATAATCTTTGATGACATTCAGGCAATCGTTGGATTTTTGAACGTCTTTAGGAAGGAAAACAAGTCCGGTGCCGTATTTGCCCTTTGATGGTACGGCGATTCCCTGTAAAAGAATAAATTCATGAGGAATATGCACCAGAATACCGGCTCCGTCACCGGTTTTGTTGTCGGCGCTTTCAGCTCCGCGGTGTACCATATTTTCAAGTACCTGAAGGCCGTTATCGACAATTTCATGCGATTTATCTCCGCTGAGATTGATAACAAGACCTACGCCGCATGCATCGTGTTCGTTTTGAAATGAGTATAGCGAACGCTGCTCATATTCATCTATTTGTAATGGACTTAAACTCATAATTTGTTTGGAAGTACTGACATTGCTTTCTGATAAAAAAGCGTCAATGGCAATCGTTTGTTTGTTAAGTTTTATTGTTGAAAATAGTGAGAAAACTTTATATTCAGAATTCTCACTATTTTTTTTTAAGTATGGGAGAATTCTATTTTTTATCTGATAAACAGCATTTCTCTGTATTTAGGTAATGTCCACATTTCATCATCCACAATCAACTCAAGTTTATCGGTGTTGTAGCGGATAATATCGAAATAGGGAAGTACCTTATCATGATATGCAACTGCTTTTTCGTATTCATCTTCTATTTTGTTTACAGAGCGACGGATGTCAACCATATCATCAACTGCATTCTTGATTGTTGCAATTCGTTCACCTATTTCTACAATCAGGTCAGAATCCATTTTACTGAGTTTTTCAGCTTTTTCACCGCTGAATACAGCTTTTATTTTCGATACATTATCCAGAAGAAAACTCTGATAGCGTGTTGCAAGCGGAATGATGTGGTTCATTGTTAAATCACCCAGCACACGTGCTTCAATTTGTATCCACTTGGTGTAGGTTTCCCATTTCACTTCATTACGGGCATGAAGTTCTTTTTCGGTAAGTACTCCGGTTGAAGTGAACATTTTCACGCTTTGCTCGCTTGTAAATGCTTTATAGATTTCCGGAACACTGGTTTCGCAATCCAGACCGCGTTTGGCTGCTTCTGCTTTCCATTCGTCGCTATAACCATTACCATCGAAACGGATTGGTTTGGATATTTTGATATATTCTTTGATAACTTCGAAAATGGCACTTTGAACAGTTGCGCCTGAAGCAATTTTTTCATCTACTGAAGCTTTGAACTCAATGAGTTGTGCGGCAACGGCAGCATTAAGAGTGGCCATTGCTGAAGAGCAGTTGGCTGAAGAACCCACAGCACGGAATTCGAAACGGTTGCCAGTGAAGGCAAACGGTGAGGTACGGTTACGGTCAGTGTTGTCGAGTAAAACTTCAGGAATATGAGCTATTCCCAGACTTAAACCTTTTTTCTCACCCATAACAATGGCTTCGTCACTGGTACTGTTTTCCAATTTGTCAAGCACAGAACTGATCTGACTTCCAAGGAAGGCTGATACAATGGCAGGTGGTGCTTCGTTTGCTCCCAGACGGTGTGCATTCTGAGCTGTCATGATCGACGCTTTCAGCAATGCGTTGTTTTTGTAAACAGCCATCAGGATGTTTACAAGAAAAGTGATGAATTGCAGGTTTTCTTCCGGCGTTTTACCAGGTGTCAGCAATCCTACGCCGGTATCAGTACCCAAAGACCAGTTATTGTGTTTTCCGGAACCGTTAATTCCGGCAAAAGGTTTTTCGTGTAACAGCAGGCGGAAACCGTGACGACGTGCCACCTTTTTCATAATAGACATCACCAGCAGGTTTTGATCGACAGCCAGGTTGCATTCTCCAAAAATAGGAGCAAGCTCAAACTGATTCGGGGCAACTTCGTTGTGACGCGTTTTCAGAGGAATTCCAAATTTGTATGCTTCAAACTCCA
>DAONDU010000051.1:0-14631 GCA_035402725.1 Paludibacteraceae bacterium
GATAATTCAATGTTCAGCTGATTTTGGTTTTCGTTGTTATCCATAATTGTATGTTGTTAATGTTTTTCTTGCGTTCCCGCGTTGTGTAAGTTCTGTTAATGTTGTTTTTTCTCTTCGGTATTCCGCCTTGCCGCCATGTGCAACGGCAAGCTCCGTAATAACACGGTAAAGATACGAAAATATTTATTTCCCGCCTGATATCATAAAAGCAAGCATGTTTTAATTTTATGCAAATTTAAACTTGCATCATTAACATTTAAGCTTACTTAGAAGTGGAATATGTTATTTTTGCGCGTTAAATTCTGTAATTATGGAAAAGCAGGTTTTTCAGACTGACGACAAATCCCGTTGGATAAAATTTAAGTGGTCGCTGAGGGTTTTGGCTGTATTTGCCGCCATTTTAGTGACAGCTCTGGTGATAATGCTGCTCATTGACAAGACACCTGCTGTTCCATACAAACAAAGTTACAAGAATATCGTTTCGGCTGATAAACCCTATTTTCAGGAAACAAAAATCTCGAAGGAGTATAAAGGTTTCCGCAGTTTTATTCAGGAAAAGGATTATCATCAGAATTACATCAAGGTGAAGGAGGAGCACCGGCTCAAAAGGGAGCAGCTGGAAAGGGAAAACCTCAAGCCTGTAAACGAGCGCGTAAGCCAGCGCTGGAATAATTTTCCTGCCGGTATCCGGTCCGCGTTTTATGTGGCCTGGGATCCGCAATCGCTTATTTCGTTAAAGAGTAATATCCACAATCTTAATCTCATAATCCCCGAATGGTTTTTTATTGATCCGAAAGGAGATTCGGTTAGTTTTAACATTGACACCGTGGGTTATAACTACATGCGAAAAAGCGGTGTGATGATTATGCCGATGCTGAGTAACAATTTTGACCGGGAATTCCGTTCTGAGGGAATTGGGCGAATTCTGCACAACCAAACGAAACGCGAAAAACTTATAAGTACAGTGTTGAAGGAATGTATCCGGCGAAGATTTATCGGGATTAACATTGACCTGGAAGATTTGCATGAAAACAGCGACACATACCTTATTCAGTTTGTCAGAGAGATTGCCGCTGCGTTTCACACAAGGGGATTACTGGTGACACAGGATATCATGACCGACAATACCGATTACAATGTAAAGGAATTGGCAAAATACAACGACTACCTGATTTTAATGGCCTACGATGAGTATTCAGGCGGCAGCGATCCGGGACCCATTTCGTCACAGCGCTGGATAGAATCGGAAGTGGAGCAACTGGCAAAAGATGTTCCCGCTGAAAAGATAATTCTGGGACTTGGTGCTTATGGTTACGACTGGGATAAAACAAATCCCGACAATACCAGAAATCTGACATACCAGCAGGCCTTAAGTCTGGCTATTGCCAGCAAATCGAATATCATTTTTGACAACGACACCTATAATCTGAAGTTTTCTTACAAGGATTTATCCAATAACAAAGAGCATCAGGTGTTCTTTACCGATGCCGCTACCCTGTTTAATGTAATGCGGTTTGCAGCGGAAAGTGAGATAGCCGGTACGGCGCTCTGGAGACTGGGAAGCGAAGATTTCAGAATATGGAATTTCTACAATAAGGATATTGGCGGCATTTCTCCCAAAGGTTTCAACTTTAAGATGTTTGAAACTGTCAGCGCCAACAGAGGCGGCTCGCTCAAGCCGGACTACATAGGCGATGGTGAAGTGCTGGATGTACTCTACACACCACGCGATGGTAAAATAAGCATTGAACTTGATTCGGTGGACATGCTTATTTCTGAAGAGAAATACCTGCAAATACCCAGCACCTTCGAAGTTCAAAAATACGGGCAGGAAAACGACAAAGAGCTTGTACTGACCTTTGACGATGGTCCGGATGCCACTTTTACACCGCAAATCATTGATATCTTATCCGGTCATCATGTCCCTGCCGCTTTTTTTGTGGTGGGATTGCAGGCAGAGAAAAATCTCCCGATATTGAAGCGGCTTTCCCGGGAAGGTTTTGAAATTGGTAACCACACATTTACCCATGACAATATTGCCAAAGTATCTCCAAAGAGAGCTTTGCTGGAACTGAAGCTTACCCGGTTACTTATCGAGGCGGTCACGGGAAGGAGTACCATTTTGTTTCGTGCGCCCTACAATGCCGACAGCGAACCGACTACCGCCGAAGAAATCATTCCCGTGGCAATGGCCCGACGGGAGAATTACCTGGACATTGGCGAAAACATAGACCCGGAAGACTGGCAGCCGGGCATTACCGCCGACACTATTTACACCCGGGTGGTTAAAGCGGTGAATGAAAAACGTGGAAACATCATTCTGATGCACGATGCCGGTGGTGAAACGCGTAAAGAAACCGTGAAAGCCGCGAAAATGATTATCGAACATTTTCAGAAGGAAGGATACAAATTCATCTCGCTGGCCGATTATCTTCAAAAGAAAAAATCCGACCTTATGCCTCCCATACAGAAAGGGAAAGGCTATTATATCATACAGTTTAACCTGTTGCTGGCATCTATCGTCTATTGGCTGGGTAATTTTCTTGCCTCGCTTTTCATCGTCTTTATCGTTCTCGGACTGGCGCGTTTGGTTTCCATGATTGTGTTGATGATACGTGAACGCGCGAGGGAAAAAAACGTTGACTATGAAGCCGTGAAACACCGAAAGGAATATCCGTTGGTTTCCATCATTGTACCGGCATACAACGAGGAGGTGAACGCCGTATCTTCGTTAAATAACCTGCTGAAACAGACTTATCCGAATTTCAACATCGTGTTTGTGGATGATGGAAGCAGGGACGAAACTTTCAAACGCGTTTCGGAGGCTTTTGCCGGTAACGGGAAAATGAAAATTTACACCAAACCCAACGGTGGTAAAGCGTCGGCGCTCAATTTCGGGATTGAACACACCGACGCGGAATATGTGGTTTGCATTGATGCTGACACCAAGCTTTATTCCAATGTACTGGAACTGCTGGTGAGCCATTTCCTTGCTCCGGATGCCGATCCGAAACTGGCAGCGGTAGCCGGAAATGTGAAAGTGGGCAATCAGGTGAACATGCTTACTAAATGGCAATCCATTGAATACATCACCAGTCAGAATTTCGACCGGATGGCATACGCCAATATCAATGCCATTACCGTAGTGCCTGGTGCCATTGGCGCTTTCAAACGCTCGGCGATGGAAGTGGCAGGAAAATTCGCCACCGACACCCTGGCTGAAGATTGCGACCTCACCATGCGTTTTTTGCGGGCAGGATATGTGGTTGGCAATGAAAACAAAGCCATAGCTGTTACCGAAGCTCCCGAAACTACGAAACAATTCATCAAGCAGCGCAGCCGCTGGACTTTTGGTGTGATGCAGAGTTTCTGGAAACACCGGGATACACTTTTCCGGAAACAGTACGGTGGTCTGGGGTTATGGGCTATCCCCAACATGCTCCTGTTCCAGTTTATCATCCCGTTCTTTTCGCCGTTGGCAGACTTATTTATGATCTTCGGCCTGTTTTCCGGAAATGCAGGAAGAATTCTGCTTTACTATCTGATTTTTATGCTGGTAGATGCAAGTGTATCCATAGCGGCATTTATTTTTGAGAAGGAAAAACTCACAAAACTGTTCTGGATTATCCCGCAACGGTTTGTTTATCGATGGATAATGTACTGGGTACTTTTCAAAAGCTTCAAAAAAGCCATTAAGGGAGAATTGCAGACCTGGGGAGTTCTGAAACGGACGGGAAATGTGGCCGAAGTTACGGAATAAGTTAAGAGAAGCCTCACCCCGCGAATTATTTAGCAATCATGAGGCTTATTTCAGCCATCTTTTCGACAAGCTCAGTCTGGCAGCTTTGTTTTGAGGTTACGCAAGAAGGGGAAGTTCGCGATGTGTCAATGCTGTCGTGTTAACTGGCGGGCTATGCCAGAATACAGGCAACAGCGATGCTGTAAAATTTCGAAAGAGAGCTTTCGCTTCGGGAGGTGAGTACACAGGGTTTTGAGGTTCCCTGCAGGATACCACCCATCTGCGCTCCGGCAAACAGTGCAACTCCTTTGTAGAATACATTGGCTGCTGCAAAATCGGGAAATATTAGTACATCAGCATCTCCCAGCACAGGTGTCGGTACATTTTTTATGCTGCCACGTTCGTTGTCGAGTGCCAGAAATATATCCAGTGGTCCATCCATTATGACATCACCAAATTCGCCCATACGCCACATTTGCATTATGTCCAGATAATCCTGCATAAACATGATTTTGGGGTTTGGTTTTTCGGTAGCATGTATCAATGCCACTTTCGGATGTTGAAATCCAAATTTTTTGCAGGTGTTAATGGCGTATTTTATCATAGCCTTGCGTTGCTCCAGCGTGGGGTAGGGAATTACTGCAGGGTCAGAGAAAAATAGCAGTTTATGATACCCGGGAATTTCGAGAGCTGCGTTGTAGGTAAGCACATTACCCGGAGGGAGCAATCCTTTTTCTTTATCCAAAATAGCCCGCAGTATCACATCGGTGTTCACCAGCCCTTTCATCAGTATATCGGCCTCTCCTTCCTTTACCATGCGTACTGCTTCGATGGTTGCCTCCTGAACTTCAGGTTTATCCACAATGTGAATAAAGGGAAGTATCGACGGTTTCTCGAACAGCTCAGGAGACTCTATGGCTGCAACGTCGCCCACCAGATATGCTTCCACAATGCCTGCTTCCACAGCCATCAGTACAGCTTCAAGTGTATGTGAATCAATAGCATTGGCAACAGCCAGTTTTTTCCGGCAATTGGCTTCTGCAAGGTGTGATGTCAGGTCGTTGAAGGATGAAATGGGTTGCATATGATTATGTTTCTACATTCATTTCTGCAAATGTATTAATTTATTTTCAGCCTGCAAGTCCTGCAAACGGTTGGAAGGGAAGTCATTTCTGGTCTAAAATTACAAATGTTTATTCACCAAATTGTTTTCTTTCAAATTTGTAATATTTTGCTCGTTTCCATTAAAATTACATCGAAAAAACAGGAAAAATATTTTTTGAAATATTTCATCCGTATGCATGAAAAAACTTTTTTAATCCTTAAATGTTTATACATCAAACAAAAAATCAAATAAAAAAATATAATTATGAAACAAATGATTACAGCTCAATGGATGGGCGATATGGCATTCGAAACAGAACTGAACGGTCACAAACTCGTGATGGATGCCGCTGAAGAGGGCGGAGGTCATGATGCCGGTCCGCGTCCGAAAATACTGATGCTCGCAGCACTGGCCGGTTGTACGGGGATGGATGTGGTTTTAATTCTTCGCAAAATGAGAGTGGAAGTTGTGAAGTGTAATGTCAGCGTGGAGGCAGATGTAACCGAAGAACATCCGAAACATTACAACCGGATGCATGTCATCTACGAATTTACCGGAAAAGATCTTCCGCTTGAAAAACTTGAGAAAGCCGTCCGTATGTCGGAGGAAACCTATTGCGGCGTGGGCGCTGTTTATCGAAAGGCGATAGAGGTAACTTCGGAAATCAGAATGATTGAAGGATAAGCATAAGCATCGCATCCAAATGAACTTTC
Source organism: Paludibacteraceae bacterium (assembly GCA_035402725.1). GTDB lineage: Bacteria > Bacteroidota > Bacteroidia > Bacteroidales > Paludibacteraceae > UPXZ01. The sequence continues at coordinate 5,558 of DAONDU010000051.1, forward strand.
GGCGCATAAACGACCGAAAGTTTTTTTCTTTAACAGGTTTCGTTCCGATTTCAATCCATTACGGGATCTTACGATGTTTAATCGTAGCCACCGATTGTGATTGTCTTTTTTCAATCATTATTAAATCAGTCAAAACTCTCACCTGAGTACATAATTTCTCATCCGGATTTTAACATTCAGGCGTGTACTATTTATTTCAAAAGTCCGTTAATGATTGCGGTACGCTGTTATCGCACGATAAAGAATATAAGTTTTGAGAAATCAGCGGGAAAAGTTATCTTTGTAGGTTAAAAAACAGATTAATTCATGATAGATTATATTAAGGGTGCAATAACCGAACTAACTCCTGCCAATGTAGTTTTGGAAACAGGCGGAGTTGGTTATTTCATTAATATTCCGCTGACAACATACACTGCCCTGAACGGAAAAACCGAAGCGCAGTTGTTTGTCTTTGAGGCAATTCGCGAAGACGCATACGTGCTTTTCGGATTTCTGACACGCGACGAACGACAGCTTTTCCTGCTGTTGATTTCCGTTTCGGGAATTGGTGCAAACACTGCGCGTGTGATCATGTCGTCGTATACCGCTTCCGAAATACAGCAAATGATAGCCGGAGGCGATGTGGTGTCGCTCAATGCCATCAAGGGAATTGGCACAAAGACAGCTCAACGCATCATCGTTGACCTGAAGGATAAGATACTGAAAGTGGGTACCGGTACCGAAATGAAAGGCAGTCTGTTTCCCGCAAGCAGCCCCGTTCGCGACGAAACTGTCGCGGCGCTTGTTATGTTGGGTTTTGCAGCTTCGGCTTCGCAAAAAGTGGTGGATAAAATCATCAGGGATGATCCTTCACTTTCGGTCGAAAAAGTGCTTAAACTTGCCCTGAAAATGCTTTAATTCAATTTAGCGGATTGAAGAAGCTGTTGTTTCTTGTGAGAAAACGTCAGTTTAATATCATCGCTTGTAAATCTGTTGTATATGTTTTTTAAGAAAAAAATATTTCCTGTAATTATACTTCTTACCGCCCTGGTCGGAACCGCCTATGGATTAGCCGGATCATCGGGATCTTATGATTTTGATGCAGCCCCCGATATGCAGCAACCCAAGTCACAGGCCGATACGATAACCCGTTTCCCGGTGAGCAATCAGCGGCAGGAAACCTACGAAGACCTGAATAAGCAGTATCCGATGGATTTGAGAAATCCCGAAAATGTAAATTCGGTCGTGGAGTATGATGTGAAAACGGGTAACTATGTGCTTCGCACAAAGGTTGGCGACATGGAAATATCGACCCCATACATGCTCACACCCGCCGAATATCAGAAGTACTCGCTGCAAAATGACATGATGAAATACTGGCGTGAAAAAAACTCTGCAACCGCCAAGAACAATGAGGATAAATTTTCAGTGACCGACATGAAATTCAGTCTCGGACCGGCCGACAAAATTTTCGGACCTGGCGGTGTGCAACTCAAAACTCAGGGATCGGCAGAACTTATTTTCGGTTTCAAAAGCAACTTTATCGACAATCCAGCGCTTACCGAACGCGCGCGACGTTCAAACATCCCTAATTTCGACCAGAAAATACAGTTGAATGTGAACGGGAAAGTGGGCGATAAAATCAACTTTGGCCTGAACTACAACACCGAAGCATCGTTCGATTTTGACCAGAAACTGGTGAAACTATCATACAAAGGTAAGGAAGATGATATCTTTCAGAATATCGAAGCCGGTAATGTGAGCATGCAGCTCAACAGTTCGCTCATAACCGGAAGTACAGCGCTGTTCGGTATTAAAACCGATATGCAGTTCGGAAAACTGAAAGTGTCAGCTATCGCGTCTCAACAGGAATCGCAATCGCAATCTGTCAGTTCAAAGGGAGGCTCACAGACTATCCCTTTCGAAGTTCCCATCGATCAGTATGACGACAACAGGCATTTTTTCCTTTCACATTTCTTCCGGAATAATTATGAAACGGCGCTCAGTAAACTGCCGTTTATTTCTTCCGGTGTGATAATCAACCGCGTGGAAGTCTGGATTACCAACAAACGCGGTAACTTTGATCAGGCGCGCAACGTACTGGCATTTATGGATTTGGCCGAAACAGATTCCATTGATAATAAACACTGGCAACCTACAGGAAGCACTAAACTACCCGGCAATAAATCAAATACACTTTACGACGAAGTGACGGCTATTACCGGAGTACGCGATGTGAAACAGTCAAATGCGTTGCTTGCATCAAGGTATGGATCTCTCGACATCAACGGAGGCGAAGATTACGAAAAAATTGAAAGCGCGCGTCGCCTCGATCCTTCCGAATTTACATTTAACCAATCGCTGGGTTACATTTCATTACGTTCAAGTTTGAACCCCGATGAAGTACTTGCTGTGGCATATGAGTATTCTTATGGCGGGAAAATTTATCAGGTTGGGGAATTCTCTACCGACGGAGTGACAGCGCCCGACGCGCTTGTGCTCAAACTGCTGAAAAGTACTACACAATCACCCCAGCTTAAAACGTGGGATCTGATGATGAAAAACGTTTATTCAATCGGAGCCATGCAGATGCAAAAGGAGGATTTTGAACTGAATGTAATGTATCAGAACGACTCTGTGGGTACCATGCTTCAGTATCTGACCGAAGGCGAGATAGCCAATAAACGTTTGCTCACTGTGATGAACCTCGACCGGCTGGACAAAAAGAACGAAATTAATCCGGATGGAAATTTCGACTATGTTGAAGATATTACTGCGCAAAGTTCATCCGGACGAATAATTTTCCCTGTTCTGGAACCTTTTGGCAGCCATCTGACAAAGAAACTGAACAACGCTGCACTCAGTAAAAAATATGTGTATCAGGAATTGTACGACTCTACGCTTGTAGTGGCTCAGGAATACAGTGAAAAAAATAAATTTCTGCTCGTCGGACGTTACAAAGGATCAGCCAACGGTTCGGAAATAAGCCTGAACGCCATGAATGTACCGCGTGGCTCGGTTGTAGTAACTGCCGGAGGCGCTACACTGACTGAAAATGTGGATTATACCGTGGATTATACCATGGGAACCGTTACAATCCTGAATCAGTCGATTTTAGAATCCAATACTAATATCGATGTAAAACTGGAAAACCAGTCCATGTTCAGCATGCAGCGAAAATCGCTTACCGGAACACATCTGGAATATCTCTTCAGCAAAGACTTCAGCCTTGGCGGAACCATCATGCACCTTTCCGAAATGCCGCTCACCAAAAAGGTAAATACCGGAAGCGAACCCATTAAAAATACCATCTGGGGACTGAATACCGCATGGCGAACAGAATCCCAATGGCTAACCAATATGCTCGACAAACTGCCGTTTGTCAATGCCACACAGCCTTCGAATATTACCTTTAATGCCGAATTTGCACAGCTGCTGCCGGGTCACTCCGACGTTATAAGCAATGCCGGACTTGCTTATCTGGATGATTTCGAATCGACCAAAACAAATATCGATATACACTATCCCTATTACTGGTATCTGGCAAGTACACCGGGACTTTTCCCCGAATCATCGCTGAGCGATAATGTGGAATACGGGAAAAACCGTGCGCTGATGTCATGGTATTTTGTGGATCCGGTACTCAACGGTGAAAGCCGCCAGACACCTCCAAATCTGCGCGGAAATGCAGAACTGCAATCCGATCACCGTACCCGTCAGGTACGCGAAACTGAACTTTTCCCCAACAAAGACCTGGATCCAACCCGTTCCTCGCTGCTATCGGTGTTAAATCTTTCATATTATCCTTCTCAGCGCGGTCCTTACAACCTGGATGTGGACGGAATGAATTCCGACGGTACACTTCTCAATCCGAAAGACCGCTGGGGAGGTATTATGCGTCGACTGGAAACTACCGATTTCGAAACTGCCAATATTGAATACATTGAATTCTGGATGATGGATCCGTTTATTGCGGATAAAAGCAACGAAGCCGGAGGTGATTTGTATTTCAATCTCGGTGATATCAGCGAAGATATTCTCAAGGACGGAAAGAAAGCATTTGAACATGGACTGCCGATTAATGAAGGTGATGCCAATACAACATCTACCGTTTGGGGAAGAATACCTACTACACAATCTACTGTCACTGCTTTTGATAATGCTGCCGGAGCACGTATCAATCAGGATGTGGGTCTGAACGGACTTTCGACCCGTCAGGAATTCGATTTCCCGGCTTATAAGGATTATGTGGAAAAACTGACAAAGAAACTTACTCCCGAAGCTGTCAGCCGGATGCAGAACGATCCGTTCTCTCCGCTCAAAGACCCAGCAGGCGACGATTATCATTTTTACCGTGGTACCGACTACGATGAGCAGAAACTAAATATTGTTGAACGGTATAAATACTACAATGGAACCGAAGGAAACTCTCCGGCTACCGAAAATACAGGTGAAACCTATTCGACATCGGCAACCCTGCTGCCCGATATGGAGGATATCAATTCGGACAACACGCTGAATGAATACGAAAAATATTATCAGTACAAAGTAGCTCTTCGTCCCGGAACCATGAAAATCGGTTCAAATTACATTACCGATATTCTTGATGCCAATGTTACGTTGAAGAACGGGAAAACAGAAACAGTCCGCTGGTATCAGTTCAAAATTCCGGTTCGTGAATATGACGACAAAGTGGGTAGTATTCGTAACTTCAAATCGATACGGTTCATCCGGATGTTTTTAACCAATTTCAGCCGCGAAACACATTTGCGTTTCGGAACACTGGATCTGGTGCGCGGAGAATGGAAAACCTATACAAAACCGCTGAACGCACTGAATGCGGCAACCGCTTCAAGCTCAAAACTGGATGTGCTGGCAGTAAATATTGAAGAAAACGGAAGGAAAAATCCGGTGAATTATGTGCTTCCTCCGGGCATCACGCGCGAAACTGATCCCAGTCAGCCGCAGCTGCTGCAGCAAAACGAACAATCAATGGTGATGCGGGTAACCGATCTGTCTGCCGGCGAAGCACGTGCTGTATATAAAAATACCACTTACGACATGCGTAAGTACAAACGACTTCAAATGTTCGTACATGGTGAAGCGATGGTCGATGCTGCGGCTCAGGCGCAAAACCTGAAGGATTATGAACTTTCTTGCTTCATTCGTTTTGGCTCCGACATGGTTAACAACTACTACGAATATGAAATTCCGTTGAAACTGACTAAACCGGGTGTATATCTGACAGACAAACTGGCAGACCGCGAAGAGGTTTGGCAACCTCAGAATATGTTCGATTTTCCGTTCACTGTTCTGACCGATGCAAAACTGAAACGTAACAAGGCACGTCAACAGGGACAAACGGGTGTGTCAAACACAACTCCTTTTGTTGTATTTGATGAGAATAATCAAAACAATAAAATAACCGTGGTGGGTAATCCGACCATTTCGGAAGTGGAAAACATCATGATTGGTATCCGCAATGTAAGCGGTAATGTAAAATCGGGAGAAGTCTGGGTCAATGAAATGCGTATGTCGGAGTTTGACGAAAATGCGGGTTGGGCCGGGATAGCAAACTTGTCGGTAGGTTTATCGGATCTCGGTTCGGTTAATGTTTCGGGACGAGCTGAAACATCGGGTTTTGGTGGTTTGGAAAGTACGATAACCAACCGAAGCATGGATGATACCTATCAGATGAATCTGTCGGCAGCTCTCGATCTCGGACGCTTCCTGCCCGAGCAGGCAAAACTGCAGATACCGGCATATTTCACTTACACCACCGAAACAGTATCTCCGAAATACAATCCGCTGGATAACGATATCTTACTGAAAGATGCGCTCGATAATCTGCAGAGTAAACTGGAAAAAGATTCACTGAAAAATGTTTCACAAAGTGTCGTGACTACGAAAAGCTTTAATGTGACAAATGCAAAAATCAATGTGAAAAGCAAGAAACCAAAGTTCTATGATCCGGCAAATATCACGTTCAGCATATCGTCCAACGAAACGGATGAACATACTCCTGAGATATTTCAGAATCTAACCAAGCAGCAGCGTGCAGCTGCGAATTACAGTTTCTCCTTCAATAACGAACCTTGGGAACCGTTCAAGAAATCGAAGGGGATGAAAAGTCCGGCACTGAAACTGATCAAGGAGTTCAATGTGTATTACCTGCCCACATCGTTAAGTTACAATACCAGTCTCAACAGGGCATACTCTCAGATTTTGCTTCGCGATTTGTTAACAGGTGTATCACCGTTATCTCAGTCAACATCGTCGGGCAGCATATCGTCCAGCAAAGATTTTATGTGGAACAGGCAGTTTGATATACAATATAATATCACCCGCGGACTGAAGGTGGGATTACAAACAGCCATGAATGCCAATATCGCAGAACCTCAGTTTACACCCGAAATAGGTAAAGAATACTATGAACAGTGGAGAGATACGGTTTGGTACAACATCAAAAAAATGGGAACTCCATACACCTATCAGCAGGTTTTTGATGCATCGTGGAAAATACCAATCGACAAGCTTCCGTTACTGGACTGGATTACTTCCAATGCACAGTACAATTCCACGTATAGCTGGAATCGCAGCGCAACCATGGAAGGGGGTACCGACATTGGAAATGTAGCTTCTTCGATGGGTTCAATGAGTTTGGACGGAACTCTGAACTTCGAAACTCTTTACAATAAAGTAAAATACCTCAAAGATGTTAATGCGCGCTCCCAGGCATCGCTAAGGCCTCAGAACTTTGTGTCGAAAACATACCGGCAAACGGTAAATCTGAAAGCCGGAACGCCTCTGACGGTAAATCATGCACTTGGCAGCCAGCGGCTATTACTTACAGCAAAAGATAAAAACGGGAAAACCGTCAGTCTGAAATATACGGTAAAGAACGCCGGAACCATCGAATTGAACCCAACAACTGATGCCGAAAGTGTAGCGATTACCCTGGTGAGCCAGAATCCGAATTCCCGCTCTGCCGGGCAGCAATTCACCGACTTTACAACCCGACTTCTAATGTCTGTCAGACGTGCTTCGGTTACTTACCGTCAGACCAGTAGCCTTACCATGCCCGGTTTCAGATATCAGCCCGGCATCCTGGGTTTACAAACTGTCGATGGACTATCGGCTCCGGGTTGGGGATATGTATTTGGATATCACGACAATAATACACTGAAAAATGCGGCCGATAATGGCTGGCTTTATATGGGAACGGATGTGATCAATCCGGCTAATGAAGCGCTTACTTCTGACCTTGATGTTCGTGCAAGCATTGAACCGATAGCAGGTTTCAAAATTGACCTTACAGCCAAACGCCAAACAGCTTCAAACACTGTGATTCATTATATGTACGAGGGTATGCCTTCAACATTCAACGGCAACTTCAACATCACCCAGATTGCACTGGCAACAACTTTTGATAAGATCGGAACCGCAGATCAGAATTATTCATCTAAAACATTTGATAAGTTTCTGGCCAACAGGCAGATCATCGCTGACAGGCTTAACGGAAAATACACAGGTACTCGTTATCCGTCAACAGGTTTCTTCAATGAAAGTCCTGATTACGCCAACAAGGAATACGATGCTGCAAACGGAACCTTTGGCCTCAATTCGCCCGATGTACTCATTCCCGCGTTTCTGTCGGCATATACCGGACGTGACCCGAATGCTGTTTCGACAAATCCGTTTTTGTCAATTCTGGAGATGCTTCCTAACTGGAGCCTGAATTTCAACGGTTTGTCAAACATTGGCTGGGTAAAGGAAAAAGTTCGTTCAGTAAGTATAAATCATGCTTATACCAATCGTTATACCATCGGTAACTATTCCTCATTCTCAACCTGGGTGCCAATGGATGGAGACAACAGTGCGCTGGGATATATTCGGGATGTTCAGAATAATACACCGATACCTTCTTCGCCTTATGATATTTCAACCGTTTCGCTCAACGAAAGTTTCAGTCCGCTAATCGGTGTGAATGTAGCGATGAAAAACAGCATGACGGCAACAGCAAAATATAATAAACAACGTAACCTGTCGCTCAATCTTACCAGTACTCAGCTGATTGAAGCAGATGCCGATGAATTTGTAGTGGGAGTGGGGTATGTAGTCAATGATTTTGATGTGGTTATGAAAATGAAGTCGAGTAAACGTCAGACAGTGAAAAATGACCTGAAACTCAACGCCGATTTTTCATACAAGGATATCAAGACGCTTCTGCGGAAAGTGAATGAAAATATCACGCAGGCATCGAGTGGGAATAAGGTGGTATCAATCAAGTTTACTGCCGATTATGTATTTAGTTCCAAGGTAAATTTGCAGTTGTTTTTCGATCGTCAGATGACTGCACCGCTGGTGTCGTCAACATTCCCGGTTTCGTCCACCAATTTCGGTCTGAGTTTCAAATTCTTACTGGCACGATGAGCCGAAAAACCTATAGAACTATTTTGAAATATATATAAATATTCATGAAAAGATAATAGATAATCAAACCAAATAACAAATTAATCGTTGGTTATCTTATATCTATTATAATTAATATTTTGCATGAAAACAAGAATTCTCTTACTCTTGTCGGTTTTAATTGGTCTGAACGTATTTGGTCAGATACAGGAACCGGTCAAATGGACTTTTGAAAAAAAAATAACCGGAAAAAATACTGCTGATCTGATATTTCGGGCAAAGATTGATGATAGCTGGCATGTTTATGGACTGAACATACCTCCCGATGGTCCAAAACCTACCGTTATAGTCTTTGAAACCATTCAGAATGCTGAGAAAGCGGGCGGTATTCAGGCCAAGTCAAAATTGATAGAAGCTTATGATCCGAACTTTGACATGAAGCTTAACTGGTATGCCAACAGCGCGGTTTTTGTACAGAAAATTACTTTCAAGGATGCAGCAAAAGTGTTTGTGAAAGGTTATGTGGAGTATATGTGTTGCGATGATAAAAGCTGCCTGCCACCAACAAAAGAAGAATTTAAATTCGGGACACCATCGGCAAATGCTGCAACATCGCAACCCGAAACTCCTGTTCAGGAAAACCTGCAAAACGGAACGGCGCCAATAAATGCTGATGCAGCAGT
>DAONDU010000051.1:14731-15989 GCA_035402725.1 Paludibacteraceae bacterium
CCCGCGGACGGCGCGATGCAACACTTTACGGACTTGCTATTGTAATTATATATGTCACGTTGGGAATTCTCATCACATTTATTTTTGGTGCAAGCGCGCTCAACAGCCTTTCGACCAATGCTGTTTTTAATCTTTTGTTTTTCGCGTTGCTGGTTGTTTTTGCCATTTCATTTTTTGGCGCTTTCGAAATTACCCTTCCTGCATCGTGGTCAACAAAAATGGATGCAAAGGCCGATTCGACGGCAGGAATTTTAAGCATCCTTTTCATGGCTTTCACCCTGGTACTGGTGTCTTTCTCCTGTACAGGTCCTATCATAGGAACTTTGTTGGTTGAAGTGTCGGGTAGTGGGAATATTCTTGCTCCGGCTATCGGTATGCTGGGGTTTGCAATAGCATTGGCTATTCCATTCACTCTGTTTGCATTTTTTCCTTCGTGGCTTAAATCTATGCCAAAGTCGGGCGGATGGCTCAATAAAGTGAAGGTTGTCCTAGCATTTCTCGAACTAGCTTTGTCGCTCAAATTTTTATCCGTAGCTGATCTGGCATACGGTTGGCATTTACTCGATCGTGAAACCTTTTTAGCTTTGTGGATTGTGATATTTGCATTGCTTGGTATTTATTTACTGGGAAAAATACGATTTCCGCACGATAGTGAGACGAAACACACGTCAGTCCTCGGAACATTTCTTGCGATAATTTCACTTGCTTTTGCCGTGTACATGGTTCCGGGTTTGTGGGGTGCACCACTGAAAGCTGTGAGCGCCTTTGCCCCACCGCTTTATACACAGGATTTTAATCTTTACAACAATGAAGTACACCCTCAGTTCAAAGATTACGAAACCGGGATGGCATATGCCGCTTCTCAGAAAAAACCGGTGATTTTAGACTTTACAGGTTTTGGATGTGTTAATTGCCGTAAAATGGAAGCATCGGTATGGACCGACCCGCAAGTAAAACGGTTGCTGGATGAAGATTTTGTACTGATATCTCTTTATGTGGACGACAAAACACCACTTGCTCAACCGTATCAGGTACAGGAAAATGGACGAACCCGAACTATCAGTACCATCGGCGATAAATGGAGTTATCTGCAACGACACAAGTTTGGCGCCAATGCACAACCCTTCTATATCATGCTTGACAACAAAGGTAAACCTCTTAATAAATCCTTTGCATTCGATGAAAATCCCAATCATTTCATACAGTGGCTCGAACGGGAAAATATTAGAAAATAACATTTGTTGTCAATTTTGTCAGT
>DAONDU010000052.1:0-3665 GCA_035402725.1 Paludibacteraceae bacterium
CGAAACGCAGACCATCACACTCGAACCAAAAGGAACGAAGGCGGTGGAATGGCAGCTCGGCGAACTGAAAGATTACGACCTGGTGATTTGTAAAGTAACCGCACAGGCTGGTAATTTCACCGACGGCGAACAAAAATACCTGCCCGTTCTGCCCGATAAGGTGCTGGTCACCGAAAGTCAGGCACTGACCATCCGTGCAAATCAGACACGTACTTTCAGCTTCGATAGTTTTATAAGTCAACTGAGTAATACGGATACAAAGAATTTTACGGTTGAATTTTCTTCTAATCCTACCTGGTACGCTGTTCAGGCATTACCCACACTGGCGGAACCAACCAATGAAAATGCCATTGATTATCTCACGGCTTATTATACCAATACGCTGGCGGGCTTCATTGCCAATGCCAGTCCGAAATTGTCGGCAACTTTAGACCGCTGGAAAAAATCCGGAGGAACGAGGGACGCGTTGCTTTCGAACCTGCAAAAAAATCAGGAACTGAAAAATATGATGCTCGAAGAAACGCCCTGGGTGACTGAAGCGAAGGATGAAACGGAACAAGAACGTCAGATTGCGTTGCTTTTCGATCTGAATAATCAGAAAAATAAGTCGGAAAAGTATCTCGATAAATTACTAAAACTGCAAACACCAAATGGTGGTTTCAGTTGGTTCGAAGGGTTGCCCGAAAGTCGTTATATCACTCAGGAAATACTGCTGAACCTCGCACGCTTAAACAAGATGACCAAAACAACCCGAAATGAAAAAGAACAAGCAGCCGTTATTAAAGCCCTTAACTATCTTGACCTTGAAATAGCAAGGGATTATACTCAGCTTAAAAAAATCAACAAGAATTATTACAAACAAAACGTAACCGGCAATCTGCAACTTTTCTACCTGCATATGCGTTCCGAATACAGCGACATTCCGGTGGATGCAAGCGCTAAGGATGCTGTGAAGTTTTTCACCGGTCAGAGTGAAAAGTATTGGACAAGTTGGACGCTATACGGCAAAGCCATGATGGCAACTGTGGCTCATCGCAATGGGAATGACCTCGTTGCTCGGGAAATTCTGAAATCGCTGAAAGAAAACGCGATGAAAACCGATGAACTGGGTATGTATTGGGCAAAAAACACAGCCGGATGGTGGTGGTATGAGCGTCCGATAGCTGTACAAACAGCTATGATTGAGGCTTTCTCTGAAATCAACAATGATAAGGTTGATGCCGATGAACTGAAGATCTGGCTGCTGAAGAATAAACAAACCCAGCGCTGGGACACACCCATCAGTACGGTGGATGCCATTTATGCATTGCTGAATTACGGTTCCGACTGGCTGAGTTCAGAAGGAAAAACAACTGTAATGCTGGGCAACACAATCCTGAAACCCGAAACTACCGAAGCCGGAACCGGTTATTTCAAAGAAGAAATTCCGGTGGAAATGCTGAAACCAGAAATGGGGAAAATTACCGTGGGAAATAAAGGTTCAGCCGGAATTGGATGGGGAGCAGCTTACTGGCAGTATTTTCAGGATCAGGACAAGATTAAGTCGCAGGGCAAGGAAATGAATATCAGCAAAAAACTTTTTGTGGAAAGAGTGGAGAATAAACAAAGAACAATGCTGCCCGTGGAACAAACCGTCCTGAAAAAAGGCGATAAAGTGATTACCCGACTGGTAATCACCACCGACCGCGATCTGGAATTTGTAGCACTCAAAGACCTGCGGGCTGCCTGCTTCGAACCGGTCAACCAGCTTTCGGGATGCGTTTGGAAAGAAGGTACAAGTTATTACCAGACCACCAAAGATGCATCCACCCAGTTCTTTTTCAGTTTCCTGCCCAAGGGAACCTATGTGTTTGAATACGAACTGTGGGTGAACAATACAGGAACTTTCACCAGTGGAATAAGCTCTGTGCAGTGTTTGTATGCACCCGAATTCGCGGCACATACAGGTGGTGAAAAATTAATGGTGAAATAAGAACAGATAGTTGAAAAAACAGAAACCGGATGCTCCTCTGAACATCCGGTTTCTGTTTCGACACGTATGATTTGATGAGAAAAAATTATATCTTTGTGCCTGCAAAATCAGGCTTTTATTCGGATAATTATCACCGTCAAATAGAGGCTATAATCAATTAACTATGCTTTTCAATTCGTTTGACTTCGCGGTTTTTATGCCGATTGTTTTTTTGCTGTACTGGCTTGTTTTTAACCGTACAGTTACTTTACGTAATTCCTTTTTGCTGGTTGCAAGTTATGCCTTTTACAGTTTTTGGGATTGGAGGTTCCTGTTTTTGCTGCTTTTCAGCTCGCTGGCCGATTTTATTCTGGGTCTTCAGTTGCACAAAACATCAGACGATCAACCCCGAAAACGGAAAATGTGGCTCTATTGCAGTCTGGCAATCAACTTTGGAATTCTTGGCTTTTTCAAGTACTATAATTTCTTTACCGAAAGTTTTGTTGAGGCATTTACGATATTTGGTCGCGAACTGAATTACGAACCGCTTAAAATTATTCTTCCGGTAGGGGTGAGTTTTTACACCTTCCAGTCCCTGACCTATATCATCGGGATATACAAACGTAAAGTGGAACCTACGAACCGAATTATTGATTTCCTCGCGTACGTAAGTTTTTTCCCTCAGCTGGTAGCCGGGCCAATAGAACGGGCAGCTCATTTCCTGCCACAGTTTCATGCTCCAAAGGTATTCAGCTATAAAAACTGTCAGACAGGATTACTGCTCATCGCTTTTGGCTTGTTCAAAAAGATTGTCATTGCCGACCGACTAGCTGTTTATGTAAACGGAGTGTATGGTGATATACCTTCGGCCGGAGGAATTTCAATCCTTGTCGCGGTTTTGTTTTTTGCTTTTCAACTATATTTCGACTTTTCGGCTTATTCCGATATTGCCATCGGTTCAGCCCGTCTGCTGGGTTTTGAATTGATGACCAACTTCCGGAGACCCTATCTTTCCAAATCTTTTTCCGAATTCTGGACACGCTGGCATATATCTCTTTCAAGCTGGTTCAGGGATTACGTGTATTTCCCGCTGGGTGGAAGCCGTCGGGGTACCCGCCGCACCATGATTAATGTGATGATCGTTTTCCTGTTAAGCGGTTTGTGGCACGGTGCATCCTGGAATTTCGTTATTTGGGGAGGTGTCAACGGCTTATTCCTGATTATCTTCGACCGGATATTCAAACTCGAACAACCCGGGAATATCAAAAAATACCTGGCTCCGGCTTTTATTTTCTGCAGTTGGGCAGTATCGCTCATTTTCTTCAGGGCGCAGACATTTGCCGATGCCATTTCGGTTTTCACTCATGCTGGCTTTGCGGGAAGTGATTTGATTTACAATTTTGGCCTGAAAGCGCCGGAATTAAAATTCGCTTTTTTCATGCTGGCAGCCAGTATGCTCTATGAACTACTGGCTGAGAAGAAAGGCGAAAAACTTGCGGTGTGGTTTTACAACAAACCGGTGATTGTTCGCTGGAGCTTATATCTGGCCATCGTTTTCAGTATTATTTACCTGGGCTCGTACGGCTCATCCAACGACAACACGTTTATCTATTTCCAGTTCTAAAGTCATGGCACAACAAAATAATAATAAAACCCGGAAAAAACCTGCAGCTGCACCGGTTAAACAGTCAGTAAAAACTGCTCAAACACAGGT
>DAONDU010000052.1:3765-9973 GCA_035402725.1 Paludibacteraceae bacterium
CTGAAAGAAGCAATCGCTGTATCAAAGCCAAAAGTAGCTGTGGTCGAAACGTTTGGTATCAATGATTATACATCGCACGAACTTAAGCAGGGAACGCTGTCCGATCAATTCAAGAGTTTCTCCGCAAGAAAAAACCTGGGACAAAAACTATGCTCTACCCCCGTGCTTTTCAACTCAAGAAACTACCTTTCGGCCTGGTCGAACACGGTACGCAATCATAATTTTATATTTTCGGATTTCAAACAGATCGAAACAAATATACAGTTGAATAAGGTGAAGCAGGATGAACAACAGGGACTTTATCTGGGCCGGTATATCCGTTTTACTTCCGGACTGGAAGACAGTACGCTGATGAAGTACAATGAAGTCGTAGGGTTTGATGGTAAGAAATTCATCATCAGCAGCGAAGCCGAAGAATTTGTGACTAAAACGGTTCAACTTTGCAAGGAGAATAATGTGAAACTTGTTTTCCTGACCTTACCCATGTATTATCGTCATTTTAAGGACATGGATGCCTATGTGGCAAAGGTGGCAAAGGTGCTTGAGCCACAAAAGCAGTTGTGGGACAATCAGCAGTCACCTTACGATTATAAAGCGTTTACTCCCGAATGTTTTGAAAATACGGTGAAGGAAAATCAGCACATGACCTATTACGGTTCGCTTGTATCCACCTACAAACTGGCATCCTTTATTCAGAGTAATCTTGCCGGCGTGTTACCTGACCGCAGCAAGGATATCGAATGGAAAAAACTGTTTTATGGCTATGATGGATACTTTTACAACCATCCACCTGAAAATGATGGCATCAGTCAGGTGTTGATAAGTAATCAGACAATGGGCGGAGTGCCTGTGAAAGAAATTGAACTTGTTCCTTCGCAGCAGGGCTTTAAGCAGCTACTTGTGAAGGTTAATAAAAACTCAGGAATTCCGGTTTCAGCAAAAACCATCAGGGTAATGCTGGATGTAAACGTTAACGGGCAGAATCAGACTACTGTGGTGGATGCCGTTTCATCGTTAGCGTATGACCCTTCCGGACATTATCTGTTCGCATCCCAGCCGCTTGACTATGGAGTTAATGCCGTACGTGTTAGAAATATCTCACTGATAAATTAATAAAAGAGATTTCAGAATAAAAAAAGTCCCGGTTTACTATTCGGACTAGTAAACTTATTCATCGAATAGCCCTTAGTTTGAAAAATATGAAGACAAATGAAACCATCGTATCGCAAACAAAATTCATAGCCGAATATGCAACTCATTTGATGGGTTGTGGTGTGCATACATCCAGGGTAGTGCGTAATACGAAACGTATTGGAGAATCATTGGATTTTGACGTTCAAATAAGCGTCTTTCAAAAAAGCCTTATTCTGACTATGCTCGATATTGAAACTCAGAAGACTTACAGTGAAGTAAATGAAATTCCTGTCATTCCCATTAGTTTCGAACAAAATTCTGAACTCAGTGCATTAAGCTGGGAAGCTGTTGACAATCGATTGACTTTTGAAGAGACAAAAAAGAAATATCAAAAAATAGTAGAATCGCCACAAATGGATACTCTGTTTGTATTGTTGCTGGTGGGCTTTGCCAATGCATCATTCTGCCGTTTATTTGGTGGCGACTGGATTTCGATGGCTATTGTTTTCTCAGCTACAATTGCAGGCTTTTTTGTAAAGTTACAAATGCAGAAAAACAAGTTTAACCACTACATCACCTTTATTATTTCTGCTTTTGTAGCCTCTTTATTTTCTGCCACCTCTTTGATAGTTGATATCACCTCTGAGATTGCCCTTGCTACCAGTGTATTGTTCCTGATACCCGGTGTTCCACTTATCAATGGCGTTATTGATATAGTTGAAGGACATACATTGACGGGTATTAGCCGTTTGACAAATGCTTTCTTGCTTATTGTGTGTGTTGCCATCGGACTATCGTTTACATTATTCCTTGTTAAAGACAAATTGATATGATACTTGTAGATATTCTTTCCGACGGATTTTTTGCTGCCATTGCTTCTATAGGCTTTGGCGCTATTTCCGATCCGCCTTTGAAGGCTTTCAAATTTATTGCGATACTTGCAGCCATCGGTCATGCGTGCCGTTTCTGTCTGATGACCTATTTCAGTTTCGATATTGCATCGGCATCATTTATCAGTGCATTGATCATCGGCTTTGGAAGTCTTTGGCTTGGTGGAAAGATATATTGCCCTATGACTGTAATTTACATTCCGGCTCTTTTGCCCATGATACCCGGAAAATTCGCGTACAAAATGGTCTTTTCGCAAATTATGTTTATACAAAATATGGATGAACCCGCACTGCGGACAAAATATATGGACATGTTTTTCTCTAATAGCATGATTACATTTACAGTAATATTTTTATTAGCTATCGGAGCCACTTTGCCCATGTTTATATTTCATACCAAAGCGTTCTCATTGACGCGTCATATAACCAAAAAGGACTAATAAGTTATGGAAATATTCTGGGAAACGATAGCTCTTTATAATTATTCTACATGGGTTTACCAACTTGCATTTATCGTCATGGGTTTGGTTTTTACCGTTATTCTTATCCACAATCCGAGGGAATGGGTAAAATTAGCAATGAAGATTTACCTGATTGTACTCTGCTTATGGATTGCAGTTGTTTATTATCATATTTATTGTTCCGAACGAAAATTCAACAATGTGTTAACCGTATTCTGGTCAATAATGGCAGGTGTATGGATTTGGGATGCCATTAAAGGTTATACCACCTTTAACCGCAGCTACAAGCATGATTATCTTGCCTATTTGTTGTTACTGATGCCTTTTTTATACCCGCTAATATCTGTTTTACGTGGATTGACGTTTCCTGAAATTACTACACCAATTATGCCCTGTTCGGTTGCAGTTTTTTCCATAGGGATTTTGTTGTTATTCTCCGAAAAAATAAACATGATAATTGTTCTTTTTCTTTGTCACTGGTCTATATTAGCCATTTCTAAAACCTATTTTTTCAATATTCCGGAAGATTTTCTTTTGGCAAGCGCCTCCGTTCCTGCACTATATCTGTTCTTTAAGGAGTATTTTGTACGCGATTTACACAAAGATACTAAGCCTAAAGCAAAATATATAAGCTTATTACTTGTTTTTATGAGCGTCATAATTGGCGTTCTATTAACAGTCACCTTCTTTGCTGGATTAAAATAATGATAAATTCAGTTTGTGTAATCTGTTTGATTTGATAGATACATCAAAAATAACTCTGTAAAGAAAACGGATTATGCAGGTTTGAGTGCGGTTATTGAAATAGATAAGATATTTGATTTTTTATGTTGCAATCATAGAGAACAAAAAACCCCTCGTTTCCAAACGAGGGGTAGGAGAGAAAGTTTGTTTAACAGCTACTTAGCTGATTTACAAAAAGTCACAAAATACCTATTGTACATCCTTTTCTTTAGCTAATTGTTTTTCAGATTTTTATTTTGCAAAAGCATGTCTGTAACCCTGAACCTTGTTCCAGGCACCGCGTGTGAAGTCGGGAATTTCCACCGGAGCACTGTTGTTGTCCAGAGAAATAGCTGTAAGTTCGGTCATGCAGCACCATTCAGCCAGGTCATATACGTCCATGTCCAGCGGAAGTCCGTTGCGCAGACAGTACACCAAGCGATAGTCCATGATGAAGTCCATACCACCGTGACCGCCCACTTTCTTGGCAATTTCTTCCAGTTCCTGATGAATAGGGTGTTTGTATTTTGCCATCAGGGCTGATTTTATGTTTTCGGGAACAAAGCCATGCGCGTTCAGGTCCTCGTGATTGGGAACATCCGTCGAAGAAACCTGTGAAGGACGCAGACAGTATCCTTCAACCGGATATTTTTCAGCAAAACCATCGGTGCCGGTCAGCTGATACATACGGCTGTAAGGGCGGGGATTTACAACATCATGTTGTATCTGGATTGTTTTGCCTTTTTCGGTGCGGATGAAAGTCATGGTGTGGTCACCGTTTTTGAAATCGGTAACTTCCTTGCCGGTTTTTTCTTTGATATAGGCGGGTCCATTTACAGATTTGGTATCCATAGCTACGAGATAGTTCATTTTGTCGCCACGGTGAATGTCAAGCAATTGGCAGGCCGGACCCATACCGTGGGTAGGATAAATATCACCGCGGTGAGTCTGGTTGTAATCCATACGCCAGTTGTTCCAGTAATAAGGCCAGAATTCTTCCAGATTGTGGATATAAGATCCCTCTACGTGCAGCACTTCGCCGAATACGCCTTTCTGAGCCATATTCAGGGTGGTCAGTTCAAAAAAGTCATACACGCAGTTTTCGAGCATCATGCAATGCAGACGTGTTTTTTCCGACATATTGATGAGCGCCCAGATTTCTTTCATGTTCATGGCGGCAGGCACTTCGATAGCGGTATGTTTTCCGTGTTCCATAGCATAGAGGGCCATCTCAGCATGGTGTTTCCAATCGGTAGCGATGTACACAAGGTCGATATCGTCGCGTTCGCAAAGCTTTTTCCACGCGTCAGTGCTGCCTGAGTATTCTGCAGCTGCAGGTAAGTCTGCTTTTTGTAGTGTTTTCTGACAGTTTGTCACATGTTCAGGAAGCAAATCGCAGAGGGCAACAATTTTTACACCGGGTATGTGTGTCCAGCGTTCCACAGCACCGGGACCACGCATCCCAAGACCGATAAATCCAACGCGGACTACGTCCAGTTTTGGGGTTACTAAGTTTACAACGTCGTTTTGTCCTTTCGGACGGGCGGGAACTGCCGTTTTGATGGGTCTTACTACTTTGGCTGCACTGAGAGTTGAACCGGACATCCCGGAACCAAGCAGCAACAGTGCAATCATCAGAAAGCTAAAAAGTCTTTTCATAGATTTGATGTTTTATAGATTTTTTTGTTGGTTAAACAGAATCACAAAAGTAACCATTTATCTGAAAATATCGTGTTGTTAATTTCAATGCTCTATGAAAAATATCACAATAAAGTTCAAAAACATCTAAATTCGAAATGTGGGATTTAATCAGTCATTTGTTGAATAATTCCAAAATCATTTGTTCTGAGAATGATTATAGCCTGCTATTTGTGATTCCGATATCGTGAAGTGACAGAACTGTTTTTTATGAAAAATGAAAATTTTATACTGTTATATCGGGCTAATTAATTAATTTTGTGATAAATTATAATCTTTAGTCCCAATACCAATGAATAAACAGAAACAATCCACCTCAAGAACTTTTTCTCCCTGGACATGGATACCTACTCTCTATTTCGCCGAAGGTATTCCCTATGTTGTAGTAATGACTGTTGCGGTCATCATGTACAAACGTTTAGGTATCTCCAATACAGATATTGCGCTTTATACCGGTTTGCTCTATTTGCCCTGGGTGATTAAGCCTTTCTGGAGCCCGTTTGTGGATCTGATTCGCACAAAGCGCTGGTGGATTATTACGATGCAGTTGATATTGGGTGCCGGTCTGGCCGGTGTGGCATTCCTGATACCTGCTCCTTTCTTTTTTCAGGCTACTCTGGCTGTCATGTGGCTCATTGCTTTCAGTTCAGCTACGCATGATATTGCTGCCGACGGATTTTATATGCTGGCGCTCAATAGTTCGCAGCAGTCATTCTTTGTCGGTATCCGAAGCACATTCTACCGACTGGCCATGATTACCGGACAGGGTATTCTGATTATTCTTGCCGGTTTTCTGGAAACAAGTACCGGACTTGAACCTCTGGAACTGAATGTAAATTCGACAAAAAAAATAGTACAGACAGATATCTGGAAAAACGCGGCAACAGCAGAATTATCAAATTCATCCGAGGCTGTTTTCACGGCGTTCCCGTCCATGCTCGAAATCCAGACTGCAACTATCAGTCCCGATTCTCTGCAAAAGATCAAAGATTTCGCTGCCGGTGAAAATCTGAAAAACGGTTTTGTTCAGACAGAAAAGAAAATTGAAAAGAAAAAGAACTGGTGGCAACGCCATGTCGGGGCTCAATGGACGAATTTAGTGTCTGAACCGCTTGGAAATTTTATAAGCCGGAATTTTGGCAAGAAAACCGGAGAACAGGTTTCTGCTTCGGGTAAAGTGGGGAATGCGGCAATTGTTGCTGTAAAACTAAATAAAAAGCCCGAAGCGGGCAAAGAAACAATACTCAACACCCGCTTATCGTCAGGCGACAAGAGTATTGCGCTGATTGGCGGTGAACGTCT
>DAONDU010000052.1:10073-15808 GCA_035402725.1 Paludibacteraceae bacterium
TGTCGTCGCCATTTCTGCTCGATGGTCGTGAAATCGGCGGACTGGGACTTACAACTGGTCAGGTGGGACTTGTATATGGTACTGTTGGAGTTGTCGCGTTAACGCTTGGAGGAATTGTTGGAGGCATTGCAGCTTCCCGCAATGGTCTGAAGTTCTGGATTTGGCCGATGGCTTTGTGCATAACCCTGCCGCACCTCGCGTATCTGTATTTGTCATGGTTTATGCCTGAGAATATGTTTTTAATCAATGCTGCTGTCGCGGTCGAACAGTTTGGTTATGGTTTTGGATTTACCGCTTATATGCTTTACCTGATTTATTTTTCAGTAGGTGAGCATAAAACCGCACACTACGCGATATGTACCGGATTTATGGCGCTGGGCATGATGTTGCCGGGTATGTTTGCCGGATGGCTTGAGGACCTGATCGGTTATCACAATTTCTTCATCTTTGTGATGATTTGCGCTATACCTACACTGGCTGTTATCCCGTTCCTGAAAATAGATAAGGAATTCGGTAAAAAGGAGAAAGAAGAAAGAAATACACAGGAAGCAGGATAAAAGGCTAAGGCATAGGCTTAGGCAAAAGTTAAAGGCAAATAAACAGGCTATGGCATAGGCTAAGGCAAAAGATATAAAAAAAGTAAAAGTTATAATTGTATGAAGATTTTGATTCTCGGAGCAGGTAAGATGGGTACCTTCCTGACCGATGTGATGTGTATTGATCATGAGGTGGCGCTTTTTGATACCGACCCGAAAAAACTCCGGTTTGTGTTTAACACCTACCGGCTGACGAAGCCTGAAGAAGTGAAAGAGTTTGAACCGGAACTGATGATTAACTGCGTCACGCTGAAGTACACAATTGAGGCTTTCGAAATGATCTTGCCGTATCTTCCCGTGAACTGCATCATTTCCGACATTGCCTCCGTAAAAACTGGTTTGCAGGAATATTATGAAAATTGCGGCAGACGCTATGTCTCCACACACCCTATGTTTGGCCCTACATTTGCCACTCTTGATAACCTGAGTTCTCAAAGCGCTATCATTATTTCCGAATCCGATCATATGGGCAAAGCGTTCTTCAAGGATTTGTATAGATCGCTTCATTTGAAAATTTTTGAATATACGTTCGAGGTGCACGATGAGACCATCGCTTATTCGCTCTCTATCCCATTTGCGTCCACACTGGTTTTTGCATCAGTAATGAAACCTCAGGAAGCTCCGGGTACCACTTTTAAGCGGCACATGGATATAGCTCAGGGCTTACTTTCCGAAGACGATTATCTGTTGTCGGAAATTTTGTTTAATCCCAATACGCCGAAACAAGTTGAAAATATACGCAAGGAATTGGCCAGTCTGCTGGA
Source organism: Paludibacteraceae bacterium (assembly GCA_035402725.1). Taxonomy (GTDB): domain Bacteria; phylum Bacteroidota; class Bacteroidia; order Bacteroidales; family Paludibacteraceae; genus UPXZ01. The sequence continues at coordinate 11,434 of DAONDU010000052.1, forward strand.
TATAATTAATGACAAGGATACCGAACGTATGCAGGCATTTTTGAAAAAAGTTAGAAAAAATATCGAGTTGAAATAACGAACCTTGTTTGTTGGAAATATTCAGTTGTTTTTTTATTAAACGACATTCAAAAAAAAAGCCGGTTACAGAAATTTTCTGTGGCCGGCTTTTTTGAGAAATCGCACACAACTTATTTTTATTTCTTTATGAATTTACGGATAGCTTTACCTTCAGCGGTGTTAATTTCCAACAGATAGATACCTGAAGCTAATCCGGAAGCATCAATTTCAGACTTATTGGAGTAAGTAGATTGTAAGGCACCCTGTATGTTGTAAATATTTACAGTTCCAATTTCAGTAGTGGAAGATATCCACAGTTTATCGGTAGTTACTCCAGGAAAAATAGTGCAGTTGATATCCATTTTCACTTCTTTCACATCGGTTCCCGTATTCACAATCCGGTCGGTGTAAATCTTCAGTTCGCCGGCGTTCATGGAAATGGTCATGTTGGTATTGGTAACGTTAAGCACTTCTCCGCTAAGTAATTCGTACCAGGTTCCGGCTTTTGGAAAATTAGGCAGCGCTGTAATTGGAGCTGATGCGTTGAAATTACCCAAAGCTACCATACTTAGATCGGAGTGGGTGAGTGCAATACGTCTCCCCTGATTCCAGTCGGAAGCTGCTATCTGCATGGAAAATGTCCCTTGAGTGAACGCATTGGGATATAGCTTACGCAGTGTGATTACTTTCGAACTGGCATCATAGGCCGCTTTTCGGTGTGCCAGACTGAGCCAGCTCCAGGCAGAAGGTTTATTGGCAACATTGCTTCCGCCAAAATTAATGCTGTAATCGTAACCCATCTCTCCAAACTGCCAAATCATTTTCGGACCAGGTATGAGTGTTTCGAAAGCAATGTTAAGAGGGACCCGTTTAGAAACACGATAAACAGAGTCGGTTTGCATACTGCCGGCACCGAACATTTTAGCTTTATAAAAATTCCGTTCTTCATCATGACTTTCGGCATAACCTACCCATTGCCGGGGGGATGAATTCATTCCGCTGAAATCGCTGTTTTCCTGATATCCCATTGCAGCCTGTGAATATTGCTCGTTGTTTTTTCCCCACAGATACATGCCTGTATTGGCAAATTCATTTTGCTCCTGACTAACACCTAAATGTTCCAGAATAAACATTACATCGGGTTTGGCTTCTTTGGCAGCATTGTAATAGTCATTTAATATCGCGATTCGCGACGCATCGTACGAATCTGCTGTATTGTATTGGGTAAATCCTTTGGCCAAATCCATTCTATATCCATCAACCTTGTATTCAGTAATCCAGTATTTCAGTACACGTTTGAAATGTTCTCTGGTGCCCGAAAACGAATGGTTGAAATCATTGAAAACGCTATAAGCATGAGGGGCAACAGGATTCATCCAGGGATTATTTGCTGCGGGTCTGTTGTTTGCGCCATCCCAGTAGAGAGCTGCAAACGGACTGTTTCCGGTCGCATGGTTGAAAACCATGTCCAGAATTACAGCTATACCTCTTTTATGACATTCATCAATGAATTTTTTATACTTTTCGGAAGTTCCGTAGGCTTTATCTATGGCAAAGAAATGGCTTGGGTTGTATCCCCAGCTTTCATTACCGTCGAATTCCTGAATTGGCATCAGTTCGATGGCCGTCACACCCAAAGTCTTCAGGTAATCCAATCTTGTGAGTGCAGCATCAATGGATTTTTCTACTGTGAAATCGCGGAAAAGCATTTCATAAATCACCATATTTTCATGTGAAGGCATCGTGAAATTGGGCACTTCCCAGGCGTAGGCCGGTTTGTTGCTTTGCAGGGTGGCTACAACACCTATCGTTTTTCCTTCGGGATAGGCGGGTAAATTGGGATATCTTACGAACTTTTCGTTAATCCATTTATCGTTCCAGGGGTCGAGTACAAGCTCAGCATAAGGATCTGATACACGCATTGTGCCATCTACCAGATACTGGAAACCATAGAGCTTTCCGGGTGTAAGTCCGGTGATAGTAATCCACCAGTAATCTCCGTCTTTCTTCAGCTGATATTCATTTTTCTGCGCCCAGTTATTCATGTCACCAATCAGGAAAACATTAGTTTTTCCCGGAGCATACATGATGAGGGTAGCTTGTGTTCCGTCGGCAGAATAGGTTATTCCGTCTTTGTAACCGGCAGGTCTTGGCTGGTTTTGTACAGGAGCTGCCACATTCACATTCACCGTATCGTACTTGATTTCAGTGCCTGCAGTTGCTTTGGCAATAAGCTGGTAATCTTTACTCTCTGAGTAAGTGAATGATTTTGAAAGAGTTGTTGCAGATGGTGCTGTGGCTACGCTTGATCCGTTGATAAATAATTCCAGATTAGCAGCAATAGATGAGGTAAAAGTGATTGTTTCTGAAGTTCCAACAGCTACTGATTTATCTGCAGCAGGATTAGTGAAACCCACATTCAAACCGGCATCATATACAGTGAGCATAATATCCCGGGGACTTGACACTGTTCCGTCTTTTCCTTCCTTTGTTTTTAGTCCGTTGCGAAATACAAAAGCAAGTTTTTTCACCACTTCGCCGGTTGTAAGGCCATAATAACCGGTCATATTGGGTGTAATTAATAACTTCCATTTATTATTTCCAAGCGAGGTAAGTTTATATTTTGCTGAATTGTCACCCCATGTTGGAGCATGTTTCCAGTCAGTATCGCTTGTACTTACATTTGTAATTACTCCTGTGTGAGCATAAACTCCGTCTGTACCGGTGTAATCTTTAAGTCCGGCAGTACCGAGTGTCGCGTCATAAGTTATTTCAATTACACCATTATAATCTTTGGTTACAAAAGCCGGGTTTGACGTGATTATCTGCGCCCAGCTCATCAGTGAAAATACGAAACAAAACAAGGTTAAGAGAGTAGTCTTCTTCATGATTAATATAATTATAGGATTATGATATCAGAGTTTATTCCTTTTTAGGATTAAATGGTTGTTAAACAGTTACAAAAATAGTGCAAATTTTAAGTCTTACTGAGTATTAACTTCCGATTTGATTTTAGAATTGGTGCAAACGTTTGAGAAATGTGTTGCGCTGTAAATTAACAGATTAGGTTTGTATATAATATATACGGAAATAATAGTGCCGGATAATTCCAACATCCGGCACTATACTGAATATAAAGATCTTAATATAAACTTATTTATCTGATTTTTTTAATATCGCAGCTTTCATTGGTTTCAACCGGATATTACCGTTTCCGTAATTTTTTCCGCTCAGCAAATCTGTAAAATTACCTTCGGGTAACTTGAAATCACCTTGCTGATCTTCCAGATTAAACAAAACAACGATTTCATTCTTACCGTCTGAACGTGTATAACCCAGTTTTTTTCCCTCATTCACGGTGAAACTGAATTCACCTAAAGAAAGTACAGGGTTATCTTTTCTGATCCGAATGATTTTTTTATAGAATTCAAAAAGTTTCTTGTCAAATCGGATTTTATCATAAGATTTCTCTCCCGGCTGAAAATTATTCCGGTATTCTTTTTCCATTTTCAGTTCAGGCCACATAAGCGGTTTGCGGCAGTTTGGATCGTCGGCACCCCACATACCCATTTCATCGCCGTTCCATATTTGTGGTGAACCAAGCGTTGTAAAAACATGGATAAGATAAAGCCGGGTTCGTTGATATGCATCATTATCTGGTTTACCCGTTTTATAAGCAGGATTTTCTTCGGGATTTGCCTTGAATTTGTACCTGTTTTTATTATAGAAGTCGGTTAGGAGTCGTGGTGCATCGTGGGTAGCTGCCACATTCATCATGGCATATTCATTTTTACCAGGGATATTATTCCACTGATATTCCAGACTGTCTCTTAGCTGTCTGGCATTAATTTCATCCTGAGAATTGTTGAAGAAGCTTCTTGCCGGTTTGTACACCTGATAAAACATTACGGCGTCAAACACATCACCCTGCATATAGGGAGCCGGGTTCATCAGAACATCCGGCCATTTTTGCCACCAGATTTCTCCCACCAAATATGCATCGGGATTGATGCTTTTAACGTACTTGCGATAATCGCGCCAGAAACCAAGACCGATTTGTTCGGCCACATCCAGCCGGTAACCGTCAATTCCTTTCGATACATCACCGTCGGGGGCAAGCCAGCGGCGTGTTACATCGAAAATATGTTTCTTTGGACCTTCTTGAATATTTCCCTCATAGGGTAATCCGTGAATACGGGGAGTGGTCAGATTGACTTTCTTCAGTTCAGGCAGATAGCCATAGCCACCCCATCCATTGTATGCAAACTCGTTTTCGGGAGTATCGGGATTATCGAACGAACTGATTTCGTACCAGTCT
>DAONDU010000053.1:0-15517 GCA_035402725.1 Paludibacteraceae bacterium
ACTGGAGCGGCAAACGGGGTTCGAACCCGCGACCTTCGGCTTGGGAAGCCAACGCTCTGCCAACTGAGCTATTGCCGCATTTACAAAATATAAAAATCAACTTAACACTACCTCTCCGTTTTGGAACGGAGCGCTCTGCCAACTGAGCTATTGCCGCATTTACAAAATATAAAAATCAACTTAACGCCACCTCTCCGTTTTGGAACGGAGCGCTCTGCCAACTGAGCTATTGCCGCATGAATATTTGTCTTACAAAATTAATAACTTTTATTCGAAACAGCCGGAATCTGTTTAATTATTTTCATTTCCGCTGCCTTTTGGCGTCTTGATAAGGTCTTTCGGCTTCTGCTGGAGTAGCGGTATGGCATTATAATCCCATGTTTCTTCAAATTCCCAGTTCTTGATCAGTTTCAGCGGTTTCGGATAATAATACACTTCTTCCGGTTGCCGACTGAACAGATAACTACCTGTAGTCCATTTGCCATCTCGGTTACGGTCTATGAACAGTCTGACATAATAATCACCGGGTGTAAGATGTTCAATTAAGGTGCCTTTCTCGAGTGCAGGAGCAGTACGAATGACCTGATCGTTTTTATCCACCACCTGGAAAATAGCCGCAGGCTCGAAGTTTTTCAGGTGAAGTTTAAGACCTGAGTATTCATCAAGCGATTTTATTTTCAATTCGCTTTTCAGTTTATCGTTCCATCGGTCATACAGGCTGAAAAATGCCGCTGAGTCAATCACCAGGCGGTAAGTTGTTTCAGGTATCCACTTATGCCGGATTATATATTTCATTCCAACCGAGTCACTTCGTTGCAGCCGGAAACTTAACGGTGTCTGTATCGTATCTTTCATCTGGTAAAAATGAATTTTAGCGGTGTCGATACTTTTTATGGGCGCATCAAAATTCAGCGTTATTGGATTATAAACCTCAAACTGCGGTGCTAGATTGGAATTAATGGTCAGAAATTCCGTTTTGATCTTTTGTGAAGGCTTTGTTGCTGTACGTCCTTTAAGCTTCTTCATCACAAAACTGATAGTATCTGTCTGAGGCTTCAGTTGAAATGCTGAGTCGGACTTAAGGTATTTCACTTCGAGGTTGATGGTATCATTTTTTATCAGCGTAGAGTCGGTAAACCAGTAAGTCAACGAGTCCTGTTTTTCGTTTTTCTGTAAAAGTATTTTTTTGTCCCAGTCAGCAACATTCAGCGCTTTAATTTCAGGTAAATGTTCAGCAGCCGTATTGAAATACATCGAAATGCGGTGAGGAACTGTGCGTTCTGATTTTACAAGATATTGCCGGGTTGTTTCATCTTTGAAATAATGAAGTACTACATTATCGGGCAGGTATCTGATAGCCGGAACAGACATGATTGTATCCACCGTAACGCTGTCTTTCCAGATAGTATCAGACCTCATGTAATTTTCGAAGGTAGTGGTAAAAACAGATTGGCTGTAGGCAAGCGCCTCACCGGGCTGATAGAAATTATCCCTATTGCCATCAGTGAGGGCATACACCCTGTATTTACCATTCCGCACATTGGGCACAGTAAACCGTCCCATGTTGTCGGTACGGGAAATTCGCAGAAAGGGCTTTTTCATAAAAACCGTATCTGACAAATCGTCGTAGATACCTACAGTAACACCCGGTACAGGATTAAGATTTTGCGCATCAATCACGGTTCCTGCTATCTGCATGGTATCAATTTCATTGCCGGTTGAAAAAGCAAAGAAGTAATTCTTCAGCGGATTGCTTTCGTTATTGTCCACAATAGCATCACCAAAATTGATGGAATAGGTCGTATTGGGAATTAATGTATCATTGAGCTGCACCGTAACCGTCTTCGCGTACGATTTTACTTCTGGAGCGATACGCTGCGGGGGCGAAATGATAACATTATCGGATGCCTTAAGTACATTGACATTCTCATCGAAAATGATTTCCACTTTTCCTTTTGTCACATTCAGCGATTTGTTGTTGGGGAAAGATTTAACCACGCTTGGAGGTGTTTCGTCTTTCGGACCTCCCTGAGGACCTTGTCCGCGATTGGCACAGGCATACAGGGCAGCAACAGTTACAGTTGCCGCAACAAGGAATCTTATGTTTCTAGTATATTTCTTCATTGCTTATTAATTATCAACACTTTATGTCCTATCCGACACAACAGGCATTTCTTTTCCTCACAATAATTTTTCTTCAACTCCAGAAGCGCCTGTGAGTCGAAAGCCGATTTACAGTTTATCCCGAGTTTCTCCCAGCAGTGTACTATGGAGTTACTCTCGGGTTTTATCTCTTCTAGCAGACGGATAGCCTGTTCCGTTCTGTTTTCGTCATTTTTCTTTTTTCCCCAGGCAAAAATAAAAGGTATTACAGTATTTATCAATAATATATCAATCGATTTATTGCCCATTATTTTCCTGGAAACGCGGCTTTCTCGTCCAAACAGAAAATGTTTCTGCCAGTATTCTGAAACTTCGGTATCAAAAAGTTTTCGCAGGTCCTGACAATCCGGTGTTTCGAGAATTAATGAGAATAATTTCGAAGACCGGTGTATCAGTGATGCAAATTGCGCCAGCCTTATCGTGGGGAAATTTTCAGGCCGGAGTCTCAGCAGCTTCCACTGCGAAACCTCAATGGGGTTCAGTCCGTATTTTGTCTGCAAAAAACGGTATTCTTTCTGTAGCTCCAACGGATATTTATCCTCAACGGGCTTTTCGAGAAATCCGGCTTGTCCCATCAACAGTGCTTCCAGTTGAAAGATGTTATCTTTATGTTTGGCAAGCACAGCAAGCGGCAGAGACCTGGCCATAGCTTCAAACGCATGACTGTTGGTTGAAAAACCGTAGCTTCGTGCCAGAGAAATGTAAAAAGCGTCTTCCCAGTGATTTTGAGACTGTGAAAGCATGGTTTCGATGGCGGCAACCTTTCTCTCCAGGCGTTCGGTCAGAAGAGTTGTCTTCCAACTGCTGATAAGTATGGACGGAACCTGATGAATCTTATCTTCACAGGCTATCCATTTCCGGCTGGTAATCAGATCGTCATATCGTGTCTGAATATCAACCGGTACTGCCAGCTCCATCTGGGGTATTAACTCACCGTTTGACCGGAACACATCAACATCGGCTTTCTGTACTACATGCAGGATGACATTGTCATAAGCTTTGTCATTCTGATGATTATGTTTTTTCCAATCGGCACTCTGATTGTGTATTTCGATATTACCAGCCCAGAGCGTATCATCAATTTTAAGTTTTGCATTAAAGAAATCTGGTCCGGCATCGGTATTCAACTTTCCCGGGTCAATCACCTCCACACTATCACCGCGTGTTGTAGTCAGCTGCGTTGCCTCAAACAACCTGTATTGCCATACATAGTGTAAAATCGATTCCTTCATTATTATAAAAAAATTTTATTCCTGTTTAACTAAGAAATCTGTAACAGTAAACAAATTTTTACTTATCAACCGGATATTCTTTCAACATTATAACCCTCGTCCAACCAGTACTGTAACGCTTCGGGCAGTGCACTCAACATGTTTTTTTCTGCTTTGAGCGAATCATGAAAAACCACGATTGATCCGTTCCGGCTTCGCCTTTTCACTTCATTCACAATACGTTCAGGCTCGATATTTTTATCATAATCATAGGTGATAAAATCCCACATGATTATTCGAAAATTCTTTTTTAACGCTTTGATTTGTGAAAGTTTAATCCGTCCGTGTGGTGGCCGGAATAATTTGCTGTCGATATACTCCGATGCTTTTTCTATATTTTTGAGGTATACATCATCGGGAGTATCAAAACCTTTCAAATGATTGTATGTGTGATTTCCAACTGCATGTCCACGGCGTTTCACTTCATCGAATACTTCCGGGTAGCGGCTTACATTTTCAGCTACGCAAAAAAAAGTGGCTTTCACTCCGTAACGATCGAGGATATCAAGCACCTGAGGGGTAACCTGAGGATGCGGGCCATCGTCGAAAGTAAGGTAAATGGCTTTCCCGGCTGGATTGATCCGCCATACTACGTTCTTAAAAAGCGATTTGATAATCTCCGGTACCTGAAGCATTTTATATTCTGAAACTTCCCGAAACAGCAAAAGATATTGCCATTACGGGAAGTAATATATTTATTGTGCTGATTGATATTTGTTTGCAAATGTTTCAAAAACCGGTAGATACTTGTTGAATATCTTCTTTCCGGGAGTTTCCTGACTGATCTGCAACACATTATTCAGAATGGCCAGGTTGCGTCCTATAGAGCTGCCTGAACTATTTTGCTGCGATGGAGTTAAACTCGCATACCAGGTCAGGTATTCCACACTGGTTTTTGCCACATCATCCAGTATTTTGTTGCCTTCGTTAATCAATCCCAATTTGAAGCAATAATGAGCCAGCATATTGGATGAATAATCGTGCGGTACGGTAGCAGCCGGGACTACTTTTTCGCAGTATTTGTACGCTTTTCTTGCACGGACTGTATCACCTTCGTTAACCAGCGCTTCAATCAGATAAGCAAACATTGCCCGGTGTGTACGGCACATACGCATGATATTATCATCGATATACACTTTTGGATTGTCAATTCCACCATATTTGAACTTCGTCATCAGGTTTTCGTACATTTCATCCGTGTTCACATTAGTAACTCCTTCAACTTTCTGAGCCACAGGAACCACATGATAAGCCAGACCTGTGCGTTCAAAGTATTTTGTTACTGAAGATGGATAATATTCTTCAGCAACTGTTACTGCCACATAAATAGGTCTTTTCCAGTTGTTTTCCTTGATCATTTCGAGCATCATGGTTTCGCTCTTGGTCAGACGAGATGGCAGATCGAAAACCATTTTTGGAACAATTTCGGCTTTTTTCTTTACAGCAACTGTTCCGTTCTTAACTATTTCATCAGCATTAACGGGCAGGAAAAGCTGTTTTGAGGGGAAGAAACCATCACCTTCAATTTTGGTATTCGGATCTTCGCTTTTGATAAAATCAAATGCTGTTTTCATATCCAGCGACTGTCCCTGCAACACATCTTCCACCTGCATGACTTCATTTTTACCGGAGATATAATCCTTGGGTTCCCACGAAATGGGCAGCGGGGTGGATTTATACGAAGCACGTTTCATCTGATCAATATACCAGTCGGTTTGCAGGTAACTGAGGTTACATACCCGAACATCAGTACGAACACCCTCCACTTCCTGGTTGTACCAGAGCGGGAAAGTATCGTTGTCGCCGTTGGTGAAGATGATAGCATTTGGTTTGCAGGAATTGAGATAATTCTGACCAAAATCCCGGGCAGTATAGCGGTTGCTGCGATCGTGATCATCCCAGTTTTGAGCAGCCATGAGCACAGGTACACCCAGACAGGCAACAGCGGCAAGCATAGCGCTTACTCTTTTCGGGAGGAATCTGTCGAGCAACTGCATCACACCGAGTACTCCTAACCCGATCCAGATACTGAATGCATAGAATGAACCTGCATAGGCATAATCTCTTTCTCGGGGTTGATAGGGTGTTTGGTTCAGATAAACCACAATAGCAAGACCAGTGAGGACAAAAAGCAATCCGGTGATCCAGAAGGTATGATTACCCTTTTTACCTGAATTGAGCAGGAAGAAAAGACCGAGTATTCCCAGTAATAGCGGCAACATAAAGTAGACATTGTGACCTTTATTTTCTTTAAGCTCAGTTGGTAGATTGCTTTGATTGCCTACAAGCATATTGTCGACAAACGGTATTCCGGTAATCCAGTTACCATGTTCAATTTCTCCATAGCTTTGAATATCGTTCTGACGACCGCTGAAGTTCCACATAAAATAGCGCCAGTACATAAAATTAACCTGATAATCGAGGAAGAAGTTGAGGTTTTCGCCAAAAGTAGGCATTACATCACTTTTTTCCTGACCGCAGAAATCGTAGCTGATTTTCTTTCCACTTCTAACATAGTTAGTTGTATAATACGAAACATGCGATTTGTCGCTGCTGTACATACGTGGGAACAGCATCATAAAACGACTGTCCATTTTATAATCGCTCTTATAACCCGAAACAATGTATTCATCTTTTTCAGACGCGTCTTTTTTGGGTTTTGGGCAATAGATGGGTGTTTTATCGGCAATCGGGACACAGGTATTTCCCTGAACATCAAGTTTCAGCGGAGCGCTGAACACAGCTCCGTAAATGAGCGGACGGTCGCCGTACTGTTCGCGGTTGAGGTATGATTTAAGCGCAAAGATGTTGTCGGGTGAGTTCTGATCCATGGTAGGCTGAGCAGCTGAGCGAATCATAATGATGGAATAGGAAGAATAGCCTATCAGCATCACAGCAATCATGGCCATACTTGTATTCAACCAGCGGGCACTTATATTTTTTTTCTTTCGGAAGAAGAAAAAAACCATACCGGCAATAATTACAATTCCCAAAAAGATATTTTCACCAATGAACGGAATACCGGCCAGCGTTACTGCCAGCATGTATGAAATCGCCATTCTGGTGTAATTCTTTTCCGTGAACGATTCATAGAGAGACCAGACAATTGCAGCAACCAATATGAGAATATAGACATACACTCCGGAATTGAAAGACATACCCAGGGTATTGACAAAGAAAAGTTCAAACTTGGAGGCTACAACCACAAAACCGGGTATCAGTCCGTAAAGCACCAGTCCCAAAATGACCACTGAGGTGAGCAATGCAAGCATTGAACCTTTGACATTGACCTTATACTTTTTGAAGTAATAAACCAGTACAATTGCCGGAATAGCCAGCAGGTTGAGCAGGTGAACTCCAATGGAAAGTCCCATGAGATAGGCTATGAGAATGAGCCATTTGTCGGAACCTTTGTGATCGGCAACGCGCTCCCACTTGAGGATAAGCCAGAAAACCACCGCGGTGAAAAGTGATGAATAAGCATAAACTTCACCCTCAACGGCTGAGAACCAGAACGTATCGGAGAAAGTATAAGCCAGTGCTCCAACCATACCGGCACCTAAAATTCCGATTATATTTGCAGCCGAGTATTCCTCTTCACGCTTTCCAATCACCTGCTGAGCCAGGTGTGTGATGGTCCAGAACAGGAATAGAATAGTAAATGCACTGGCAATTGCCGAGAATGAATTCACCATCATGGCAACTTTAGTAGGGTCAGAGGCAAAAAGTGTAAAAAACTTGGCTGTAAGCATAAAGAACGGCGCTCCGGGAGGATGTCCTACGTCCAACTTGTATGCTGAAGAAATAAACTCACCGCAATCCCAGAAACTGGCTGACGGCTCAATAGTGAGAAGATAAGTAACTGCTGCCACAGCAAAAGCCACCCATCCGAAGATATTGTTCAAAAATCTGAATTTTTTCATCGGATTCTAATTAATATTTGAATACATTCTTGAATTTACACTTTTAACAAAAAAAACGTTCAAAGATACAAAGAAAATTCAGTTTGCAGGTAAAGCAAACAGCATTTTAGAGAATATTAAAAAAAATGACAGCCGCAATCTCTGATGAACGGCTGTCATGTAAAAATTTATTGATCAGGTATTAGCAGAGAATTATTGTTCTGTTATCTTCACACCGGCAGGAATTTCGAATTTATCAGCCGGAGGTGATACTGCTTCTATTTTGGTTACTTCAATTTTTGTAGGGATTTCCATGGCTTTTCCCGCCATTTTCATCATCAGGTTACCACATGCGAGGTACTCCACATCCATTTTCAGTTCGTCGTTTTTCATCCGGTATTTCACACAGGGATAGCCCAGATATTTTTCTTCTCCCACTTTTTCCAGTTTCATTTTACCCATCATTTCGGTGGTCAGGTTTTCCATGTCCACACCCAGTTGGTTAATCATAACTGCCCGGTTGTAGTGAAAACCGGTTTTTTTGTCCATGTCTATTTCCCAGTTATCTTCCCCCTTTACTATTTTGAGCGAAGTTGTGGATATTTTCTGGCCAAGCATTTCCATGGATGTAGTGGTTTCGGTGGTTTCCCATTCGCCCCACTTATCGAAATAAATCACCGGATTGCTTTCTATGCCCATTACTTCTGTTTTCTGATAAACTATACCCTTTTCAATCGGATATTTTTTACCTTTCTTTACTTGTGCAACTGATTCTGTGGTTGCTTTTTCGTCCGTTTTTGTTTTGTCGGACTGCTTTTGTCCGCAAGCTGCGATTAAAAAACCGATACAGAGAATAAAAATTAATTTTTTCATATTCATAAATGATTAATAGGTGAAAAGTATTATTCCAAAACTCATTGACAATTTTAATTAACTAATTATTTGGTATTTACAGACCAATTACATTTTTACCTTCAATATTGACTACTTCCATCAGTGTATCTTCATTTCTACATTCTTCCCGACAGCACTTACTTTTCCGGTCATTTCAAGCTTACCACCTACATCCATATTGTGGTTATCATATTTGGTAAAAGTTAACCTTTTTTAAATTTCATCTGAATTATCAGTTTATTGATTTGAGTTCAAAAAAATTCAGAATAGAAAAATGCCAATTCCCGTCAACTTATCCAGCAGACTCATGATCTGTTTCTACTGAAAGCGTCGTTTAAAAATGCATTTCACAGGTCAGGAAGGATATTTTTATACTTCCTGAAGTTTATTTCATAAATTCAGAAGCAAAGTTTTGCATATCGAAATTCTTGAATTCAAATAATTTCTGCTTTGAGGATAGATAACCCGCCAGCGCCTGGAGCGAATAAATACCTTTAGCGGGCATATTCAGTTGTGTATTGGTTGCCGATGAGGTCAACTGGTATTGAATTTCTTCGGCTCTGTCGTACACCGGAATATTCTTGATCAGGTTTTCTTTGTACCAGTCCAGATAGGCAATCATTTTCAGTGTATTTTGTTTACAGTACGTGATTTTCGTGTCGTGAATTTTCCGAATAACTGCATTCCAGTGCTTAATATCTTCGGATGGAGGGGCAGGACATTCGTTACATTCGTAAATACTGGTGATGGAGCGAAGTTCGTTATTCAGCTTTTGCAGGTCTGATTCCAGTTTTTCTTTTCCGGACGTATTTTGCAGAGTAGCATAGCGGTTGGCAATCTCTGTTTCGAATGAACTGAGCTGATTTCTGACTTTTTCCTGTTCCTGCAAGAGAGCCACCTGATTCATGGCTTTATCGTTGGTGGCTTTTATGTACGGATTGTTTTTATTTGCCTGAGCCATAGCCATCTGTTCTGTCCCATAAGCCTGTGCCCACGCTTTTCGGGAATTTTCGTCCATATTTTTCACATTCTTCACTTCGTCCATCGAAAGATTGTGTTGCTGCAGTACTTTGTTTGCGAGTGCTTGTTTATCTTCCTGAGTCATCTTTTTCTTTTTCGACATTGCCTCCAGTTCCTGTTGCGAAATACCCGATTTTGCAGTGATTTCTTTCATCATAGAAGCTTTAATCCGATCTTCGTTGCCACTCATGTAATCTTCGTTGGCTCTTGATCTTTTTGAAATATCTTCTTCAACAATATCATACAGACTACTCAGGGAAGTTTCGTAGTTTTGGCGGATTTCCTGTGAGCACTTACACACCGAATCGGGTGATGCTGGTACATTTTTCAGATACTCGAATGCTGTTTTTTGCGCAGTAATCGTACCAGTCAATGCCATTAGTATGAGTACAAATAATACAGATGTTGTTTTCATAGGAATAAAATTATTAAAAGGTTAAGGATAAAAAATGCCTGAAGTTTTATATCCAAAAGGATTAATAACTTCAGGCAACAATTGTTATTGTTTCAGGAATTCTACCCGCCGGTTTTTTGCCTTATTTTCGGGAGTATCGTTAGGAGCCACCGGTTTTGTTTCACCGGCACCCTCCGTTGTAAGCCTGGAAGCATCGATTCCAAACTTCGCATTGAGTTCATTTTTAACCGATTCGGCTCTTCGTTTTGATAAGTCCAAATTCCTGGCATCATCGCCATCGCTGTCGGTATGACCGGTAATTTTCACTTTCACGCCCGGATTTTCAGTCAGCACGTCGGCAATACTTTTCAGTGTTCCGTAGGATTCGGGTTTAATATCGGCTTTGTTCACATCGAAGGTGATTCCGTAAGTCACCAGTTTTCCTTCGGTTATCAGTTTGCTGCGCGTATCGGGTGATGCAGTGGTGATTTTAATGTTAGTTACAAATGGTGCACTATGCCGATCCCAACCGGAAAATAACAATTTATTGAATTTGGTTTCAGCATAGATATTGGTTGGAACATCGAGCACTTTCTGGCCCTGATGATATATTCTAACTCTGCGTTTTTGTATCCACACAATGACATGATTTGGTTCCCCTGTAACTACGGGTGCTTTTGAACCTTGCCCTGTAAGCCAGTCTTTATCTGTATCGTATCCTTTAGTTTCCCAACCGTCTTTCATAGGTGAAATGTGTAATCCTCTCAGACCGGGGTAAAGATCACTATTTACTTCTTTTGGGTTTTCGGGGTTTTCCTGATACAGGGTCAGACAGATACCGTATCCAAAATCATCGTCAGGAATAAGATCAAATTCTACGATGAAATTATCCGGGAATGCAATCTCTTTGGTATAACAATACACTGCATCTTCGCCATTCATATGCAACCATTTTCCGGGTGCTTTATTCACAGTTTTCACTTCGCCACTTCCGTTAGTAGTCCACAGTGCCGGAAAATCGCCGATTGCATCCTGACTGAAATCCTCGAAAAAAAGTATTTTATCCCCGGGTACAAAATCATATGCTGTTACAGATTCGAGTTTCTGAGGACTTTCACTCTTTGCTTTAACCTTTCCGTCGGTATTCCCAACATCTTCTGCAACTTCTTCTTCCCCGTTATCATTATTTTTTGTCTGTTTTTTTTGTGGTTTTTCAACGCTATCGAGCACTTTATCGGTTGCATTATCCACTTTCTGATCAATTCGATTTTCGACTTTTTCAACTACCCGGTTTTTAACACGCTGTCCCGCTCTCTCGATCCAACCCTGAGCAGAAGTTGGGAGTAAAAAAAACATACAAATACATACAAGAACTAAAATTCGTTTCATTTTTTGACAGTAATTTTGAGTTTATACCACATTTTTCCCGGAACACAAGTTCCAGAATATTAATTCGTATTATTTAATTTAATAAAACACAGTTGAAGTAATAAATATTGAAGCCAGAATTGCTGAGAGTACAATAGAACCTAGTATTACTACAATCAGGCTAATCACAAAATAGGTGACTTTTTTATCTTCAGGTGTTTTCTTGAGAGGTTGAAGACCTAAAAAAAGCAGATATAATCCATACAAACCGGCTAATGAAGCCAGAATTCCCAATGTTGGAATAATCAGCAGTATACCTGCAACGAGCATGGGGGTGTATGAATACACAACCAGTTTGAAGGATTGCAGAAAGTTTTTTTCAGACCCGAAGGAGGAAGCCAATAAATCAATGATGTAAGCAGTTAAAAATGCACCACCGATAGTGCTGACCAAACTGATAAGGGCATAACGCAACCCGTAGCCGATGGAACCAACATGAACACCAAAAACATTTTGTCCGATAAGTCCATAGCCGATAAAACTGGCTACAGCAGTTATTAATGCCAATGGCAACAAGTAGTTAATTGTCAGTGTTTTTACATCTGTCTGTTCTGTTTCAATGATCGGCCATTCTGTTTTTGGAGCCATCAGAATACTTTTTACACGATTAATTAAGTTCATACATTTTATTTTTTTAATGGTTTTATAAATTAAGGAATTAATATTCACGATCTTATTTACTTTTAAAACATCAAAATAAATCCGCAACTAAAAAAATTGTATGACTGCAACCATTGTTTCAGTATCTTGTCGTATAGTTCAACACAAAGCTATTCTTCATTTTTTCTGACAAAAACAAAATTTTCCAAATATATAACATTTTTTTTAGATAAAGACATTTTTTAACCCAAATATCAAATTCAGGAACAAAAAAAAAGACTTACCCATTCGGGCAAGTCTTCATCTTTTTTATTTGCATTTTTAGTTATACTTCTGTATCAGGTCCATACCTACTTTTATAGCTTCCTCGTTTTGAGGTAAAAGATGATGGTGCCGTTCGGGGAGTGATTTTTTCAATCCTTTCAGGACATTCTCTACTTTCACTATTGGTCTGATTTTTAATAATCCACCAAGAATAATCATATTCAATGTTTTCGAAGCATTGTTGGCAAATGCATATTCAGTCGCATCAATCCGATAAACGTTGATATCTGTCCGTGTCGGAAATTTGCGGAAACCATTACTGTCAAAAATCAGTGTACCTCCCGGTTTCACCTTACTTTCAAATTTTTCGAGCGAAGGCTGATTCAATACGATTACAGTATCGTAGTTGTTCAGAATGGGGGAACTGATTCTTTCGTCGCTTAGTATTACTGTTACGTTGGCTGTACCGCCACGTTGTTCCGGTCCGTAAGATGGAAGCCAGCTTACTTCCTGGCCCTGCATCATACCTGAATATACCAGAATTTTTCCCATTGACAGTACACCTTGTCCACCAAAACCAGATATTAATATTTCTTCTTTCATATTTTTTATAGCTTTCAGCTATCAGCAGATAGCAATGTTGTGCTTTTTTTTATTGAAAATTACCGGCAGCAAATTGCTGACAGCTGATTGTTTATTTAAATATCCTTCAAATCTCCAAGCGGATATTTTGGAAACATATTTTCCACCATCCAATCGTTGGAAGCTTCGGGAGACAGTTTCCAGCCAGAGTTACAGGTTGAAACGACTTCAACAATCGATGTCCCTTTTTTAAGCATCGAATTTTCGAATGCTTTCCGAAGTGCTTTTTTGGTTTTCCGTACGTTTGCCACGTTGTGTACACTTTGACGGGTTACATAGCAAGTTCCGTCAAGTTGAGCAAGCATTGGGGTAATATTGAGGGGATATCCATTGAGTTCCACATTGCGTCCATAAGGTGTAGTGGCTGTTTTCATACCCACGAGTGTCGTAGGTGCCATCTGGCCACCTGTCATACCGTAAATACCATTGTTTATAAAAATAATCACGATATTTTCGCCACGGTTACAGGCGTGGATTGTTTCGGCAGTACCAATAGCTGCAAGGTCACCATCGCCCTGATAAGTAAATACATATCGGTCCGGCAATAAGCGTTTGATAGCAGTAGCCACTGCAGGAGCGCGTCCGTGAGCAGCTTCCTGAAAATCGATGTCCAGGTATTTGTAAGCAAAAACAGCACATCCCACCGGCGCTACGCCGATAGTTTTGTCCTGAATATCCATTTCTTCGATCACTTCAGCCACCAGCTTGTGTACCACACCATGACTGCATCCCGGACAATAGTGCATGTTGACATCATTCAGCACCGATGGTTTCTTATAAACCAGATTTGCGGGATTTATTATTTGTTCTGTATTCATAGTTACTTTTTTTTAGCTATGGAAAAAAGTTTATTTCCGGATTACTTTTTCTTTAAGAGCCCTGAGTACTTCATCGGGTGACGGTACGATACCTCCCATCCTGCCGTAAAATTCAACCGGTATTCTGCCGTTTACAGCCAGACGAACATCTTCGACCATCTGTCCGGCACTCAATTCAACGGTAAGCATTCCTTTCACCTGATCAGCCAGACGGCTGATTTCAATTGTCGGGAATGGATAAAGCGTTATCGGGCGAAGCAATCCGATTTTGTGACCTTCCTGACGTGCAAGTTCGACTGCTTTCTGACTTACACGGGCACTGATACCAAAGGCTACCACCAGATATTCGGCATCATCACACATTATTTCTTCAAAACGAACTTCGTTTTTCTCGATTTCACGATAACGACCCTGAAGACGCAGGTTGATTTCTTCCATTTCATCTGCCTGCAATGCCAGCGATGTGATTACATTCGGTTTCCGGTCTGGTGTTTTACCCATTATTGCCCAAGGTGTTTGCCGGCGAATTTCTTCTTCTGTCCAGCGCGGACGGAACGGAGGTAACTGTACTTTTTCCATCATCTGTCCGATTACACCATCGGCAAGCAGCATACATGTAACACGATATTTGAATGCAAGGTCAAAAGCCAGGACGGTGAAGTCTGCCATTTCCTGAACAGATGCAGGAGCAAGGGCAATAACCCGATAATCGCCGTGACCTCCTCCTTTTACGGTCTGAAAATAGTCAGCCTGACTGGGTTGTATGGTTCCGAGACCCGGACCACCGCGCATCACATTGACAACCACAGCGGGGAGCTCTGCTCCGGCCATATAAGACATGCCTTCCTGCATCAGACTGATACCGGGGCTTGACGACGATGTCATGGTTCTTTTACCGCAACCAGCAGCGCCATATACCATATTGATTGAAGCTGTTTCACTTTCGGCCTGCAGCACCACCATTCCGGTAGTTTCCCAGGGTTTAAGTTCCATCAGCGTTTCCATAACTTCCGACTGCGGAGTAATCGGGTAACCGAAGTAGCCGTCGCATCCGCTACGGATAGCCGCATGTGCAATAGCTTCGTTGCCCTTCATTAATACGATTTCTTCCATATTGTTTTTATTTTGAGATATCCGATAACATTATATTTCGGGTATCGCTTTACTACTTGGTTTATTGTTCAGACCGGTTAACGCGGTCAGAGTCTTTTTAAACTGCTTTTTCAGCTTTCAGTTTATATACTGTGATGCAAGCATCGGGGCATATATAAGCACATGTGGCACAACCCACGCAATCGTCGGGCGACATCATATACGAATAATTGTATCCTTTGGAGTTTGCTTCTTTGTTGAGCGAAAGTACATCCCATGGACATGCTACGACACACAGATTACATCCTTTACAGCGCTCGGTGTTAACCACCACCGCACCTTTTGCCTTTGCCATTATTAGTTCAATTTATCGGGTTATATTAATACCGCAAAAATAGCCAAAAAAAAGGGGAGTCTCTTCATGTATTCTGACTTTTTTTGTTTTTTTCACTTACAAATTTTCTTTAAGAAATATCAAAATGTTTATTTTTTGGTCGTTTTACCGATTTTTATCTCGACTGGTAATACATCCAGCTCAAAAAATCGTGATATTCGAAAGCATTTGTCCAGCTATTGTGTCCAACACCCGGGAACTCCACATATTCCACCCGCGATGATCCTTCGGCTTTCAGTTCGATGAACGCATTACGCGAATGTTCCCGTGAAACGACCGGGTCGGCAGCGCCGTGAAATATCCGGATGGGCATTTTTTTCACTTTTTTCAGGCGGTCAACATTTACTCCTCCGCAGATTGGCATTGCCGCGGCAAAATACTTCGGATAGCGGCAAATAAGGTCAAAGGTACCCATGCCTCCCATGGATAATCCTGTTACATAAATCCTTTTCTTATCCACGCCCTCGCTTTTCACATAACTGTCAAGCAGTTTTTTTACCAGCATTAGTGATTTGGTAATGGGAGGTTTCTCCTGAAAATCAATGTAGCTTCCCTGCCTTTCGGGAATTTTCACCCACGAATCGGAAAGCGGACATTGCGGAAAAAGTACGATGGAAGGAAAATCGAGCCGGTTT
>DAONDU010000054.1:0-15381 GCA_035402725.1 Paludibacteraceae bacterium
CAATGGTGCGACAAAGCAGGAGTGCCACGTTACGGGAAAACATATCTCTATGATGGAGGCACCGGTGAGCGTTTTGATCAGACAGCAACTGTCGGTATCATTTATATGCTTAAACTTGGCCATATGGTTGAAGATAAAATGCATGCTAGATCCATCGGTCCATATTCACTTATAACTCAACAACCACTCGGTGGTAAAGCACAGTTTGGTGGTCAACGTTTTGGTGAAATGGAGGTATGGGCGCTTGAAGCTTTCGGCGCATCACACATTTTGCAGGAAATCCTTACTGTAAAATCGGATGATGTTATGGGTCGTGCAAGAACCTATGAAGCAATCGTGAAAGGTGATCCAATGCCTACACCCGGAATTCCGGAATCACTCAATGTATTATTGCATGAATTGCGTGGTTTAGGATTAAGTATCAATTTGGAATAATCTGAAAAGCCCCCTAACTTTCTCTCTGAGTGAAAATTATGGGAAAATCAATTTAGAGAACTTTTTTTACAAATGTGAGAAAAGTAATTTGTAAATAAATAAATTGTCAATATAAAACATGGCTTTCAAAATCGATAATAAATCAAAGAGTAGCTTTAATAAAATCTCTATCGGGTTGGCATCGCCGGAAGAAATACTCCGACTTTCGAGCGGAGAAGTGCTGAAACCTGAAACCATTAATTACCGTACCTACAAACCAGAGCGGGATGGATTGTTCTGTGAACGAATTTTCGGTCCAACGAAGGATTTCGAATGTCATTGCGGAAAGTATAAACGTATCCGTTACCGTGGCATTGTTTGTGACCGATGCGGTGTGGAAGTAACTGAGAAGAAAGTCCGTCGTGAACGTATGGGACATATTCAACTGGTTGTTCCCGTAGCACATATCTGGTATTTCCGTTCATTGCCTAATAAGATAGGTTATTTGCTCGGCATGCCCACAAAAAAACTGGATGCAATCATTTATTATGAAAAATATGTGATTATACAGGCGGGTATTCTTGATAACGGCGAAAATATTGTAAATAACGAACTGCTCACAGAAGAAGAATATCTGAATTTGCTGGATACACTTCCACGTGAAAATCAATTGCTGGACGATAGTGATCCGAACAAATTCATTGCAAAAATGGGTGCTGAAGCTATCTATGATTTGCTCACAAGACTGGATCTGGATTCACTTTCTTATGAATTGCGTAACAGAGCAAACACCGATACTTCACAACAACGCAAAACTGAAGCCCTGAAACGCCTTCAGATTGTAGAATCATTCCGGGCATCGAAAAACCGAAATAAACCGGAATGGATGATTGTGAAGATTGTACCGGTTATTCCACCTGAATTACGTCCGTTGGTACCACTGGATGGTGGTCGTTTTGCCACATCCGACCTCAATGATTTGTACCGTCGTGTTATTATCCGCAACAACCGTCTGAAGCGTTTGATTGAAATTAAAGCGCCGGAAGTAATTTTACGTAACGAAAAACGTATGCTTCAGGAAGCCGTGGACTCATTACTGGATAATTCGCGTAAATCAAGCGCTGTAAAAACTGATGCCAATCGTCCGCTGAAATCCTTGTCAGATAGTTTGAAAGGTAAGCAAGGACGTTTCCGTCAAAATTTGCTGGGTAAACGTGTTGACTATTCTGCACGTTCGGTAATTGTCGTTGGGCCTGAACTGAAAATGCACGAATGTGGTTTGCCTAAAGATATGGCAGCCGAACTATATAAACCATTCGTTATCCGTAAATTAATTGAACGCGGGATAGTAAAAACAGTAAAATCAGCCAAAAAGATTATTGACCGAAAAGATCCGGTCATTTGGGATATTCTGGAATATGTAATGAAAGGACATCCTGTGTTGCTCAACCGTGCCCCGACACTTCACCGTTTGGGTATTCAAGCATTCCAGCCAAAAATGATTGAAGGAAAAGCAATTCAGTTACATCCACTCGCTTGTACAGCTTTCAATGCTGACTTTGACGGTGACCAGATGGCTGTTCACTTACCACTTGGCAATGAAGCTGTTCTCGAAGCTCAAATGTTGATGTTGGCATCACACAATATTCTTAATCCATCGAATGGCGCTCCTATTACCGTTCCATCTCAGGACATGGTATTGGGATTGTATTATATCACTAAGCCACGACCGGGATCAAAAGGAGAAGGGTTGATTTTTTATTCACCTGAGGAAGCAGAAATCGCATATAACGAGGGTGTTGTGTCTCTCCACTCTTTAATTAAGGTAAAAACCAGAGATTTGGATGAAAATGGAGAACAGACAATTCGCCTGATTGAAACCACAATAGGACGCATTCTGTTCAACAAACATGTGCCCGTGGAAATGGGTTACATCAATGAACTGCTATCGAAGAAATCTTTGCGTGATATCATTGGTCGTGTGATTGATGCTTGCGGTGTTGCACGTACAGCACAATTCCTGGATGATATCAAAGACCTGGGATATTACATGGCGTTCAGAGGAGGTCTATCCTTTAACCTGAGTGATGTAATAATACCAAAGGAAAAGGAAACACTGGTTCAGGAAGGTAATGCAGAGGTGGAAGAAATCATGAATAACTATAATATGGGTTTCATCACTCCCCGTGAACGTTATAACCAGATTATCGATACCTGGACACATGTAAATACAAAGTTGTCAAATGTGTTAATAAAACAGTTAGCTGAAGACCGTCAGGGTTTCAACTCCATGTACATGATGCTTGACTCCGGAGCCCGTGGTTCTAAAGAACAGATACGTCAGCTGGCTGGTATGCGTGGTCTGATGGCTAAACCGCAGAAGTCTGGTGCTGAAGGTGGACAAATCATCGAAAATCCTATCTTATCAAACTTTAAGGAAGGACTTTCAGTACTTGAATACTTTATTTCCACACACGGTGCTCGTAAAGGTTTGGCTGATACAGCTCTGAAAACAGCAGATGCCGGTTACTTAACCCGTCGTCTGGTAGACGTTTCTCAAGATGTAATTATCAATGAAGAGGATTGCGGTACATTACGCGGATTGATTGCAACTGAAATTAAAAATAACGAAGATGTAATTTCATCCTTGTATGAACGTATTTTGGGACGTGTTTCTGTTCATGATATCTATCATCCGTTGACCGGTGAACTTCTTGTTGCTTCGGGCGAACAAATAGTTGAAACTGCCGCTAAAAAGATTCAGGATTCTCCTATTGAACGTGTAGAAATTCGTTCAGTATTAACTTGTGAATCGAAGAAAGGAGTTTGTGCAAAATGCTACGGACGCAACCTGGCAACCGGTAAAATGGTTAATCAGGGCGAAGCTGTTGGCGTTATTGCTGCTCAGTCTATTGGTGAGCCGGGTACTCAGCTGACACTTCGTACGTTCCACGTCGGTGGTATTGCATCAAACATTGCTGCAGAATCAAAAATTACGCTACGTTACGATGGCCGTCTTGAATTTGACGAACTTCGTACTGTGGATTCGATTGATGAAGAAGGTACAGAATGCAGGGTAGTTGTAAGTCGTTTGACTGAACTTCGTGTCGTAGACCCCAATACAGGAATTGTCCTTACTACTCAAAATGTTCCTTATGGTTCAAAACTGTATGCAAAACATGGCGATTTAGGAAGAAAAGGTCAGTTTGTATGTAGCTGGGACCCATTCAATGCTGTTATTATCGCAGAAGCTGAAGGTAAAATCGAGTTCGAAGATGTAATAGAAAATGTTACCTATAAAACTGAAGTAGATGATGCTACAGGACTTCGTGAAAAAATTATCATAGAATCAAAAGATAAAACAAAAGTACCAAGTGCCAATGTTGTTGATAATGAAGGTAATATAAGAAACTATAACTTACCTGTAGGAGCTCACCTTGTGCTTGATGACGGAAGTACTATCAAGGCTGGACAGATGCTTGTTAAGATACCACGTGCTGTAGGTAAAGCCGGGGATATCACAGGTGGTCTGCCACGTGTAACAGAATTGTTCGAAGCCCGTAATCCATCAAATCCTTCAGTTGTTGCTGAAATTGATGGAGAGATTAACTTCGGCAAAATCAAACGTGGTAACCGTGAAGTATCGGTAACTTCGAAGACAGGTGAAGTTAAAAAATATCTTATACCACTGTCAAAGCAAATACTTGTTCAGGAAAATGACTTTATTCGTGCAGGTACTCCGCTATCTGACGGAGCGATTACACCAGCCGATATTCTGGCAATCAAAGGTCCAACTGCTGTACAAGATTATATTGTGAACGAAGTTCAGGATGTTTACCGTTTACAAGGTGTAAAGATTAACGACAAACACTTTGAAGTTATCGTACGCCAGATGATGCGTAAGGTCGAAATTGATGATCAGGGCGATACCCGCTTCCTTGAAAAACAGATCGTTGATAAAAACGAGTTTATGGAAGAAAACGACCGTATCTGGGGTAAAAAAGTAATTATTGACGCCGGAGATTCTGATACTTTGAAACCAGGACAGATTATTACTGCCCGCAAACTGAGAGACGAAAACAGCGTATTGAAACGTAAGGACCTCAAACTTGTTCAGACACGCGATGCCGTTCCTGCAACATCAAGCCAGGTGTTACAGGGTATAACACGTGCTGCATTGCAGACAAACAGTTTCATGTCGGCCGCTTCATTCCAGGAAACAACAAAAGTACTGAATGATGCAGCAATCAATGGAAAAATCGACAAGCTGGAAGGATTAAAAGAAAACGTGATTTGCGGTCATCTGATCCCTGCCGGAACCGGTCTGCGAGAATATGAAAAAATTATTGTAGGTTCGCGTGACGAGTATGAAAAAATGATGGATGCACGTAAAAACGTTTTGGATATCAACCGAGAGGATGAAATGGAAGTAGAATAAACTTCTTAAATTCTTAGTAAATAAAGATAAATGGCACATTCTGAATGGATTGTGCCATTTGTTTCTTTATGTTGGAAACTTCTTGTAAGCATCAGAACTGACTGAGATGAAAAATGAATTTTTTTCATTTTATGAATATTTCTCAACTTAGTTTAAAAATCAAACAAAAATTCCTGCTACAAAAATGGTATGCTATGATTTAAGTCCTTACTTGCTCAATACAAAAAAATAGTGTAATTTAGTGCAGGCATTTTGAATAAAGTATTTATCTGAAAATCATAAATATATGGAAAATAATTATTGCGTAATTATGGCTGGTGGGCTTGGCTCCCGTTTCTGGCCTTTCAGCCGGAATGATAAGCCCAAACAATTCCTCGACTTTTTTGGCACAGGACGATCATTAATACAAATGACTTATGATCGTTTCAGGGCTTTAGTTCCCGCTTCCAATATTTTGATCGTTTCAAATTTAATCTACAAAGATCTTATTTTGGAACAACTGCCTGAGATTAAACCCGAGCAGGTGCTTCTTGAGCCTGCGAGACGTAATACAGCCCCGTGTATTGCCTATGCAATACAACGGATCAAAGCGACAACTAAAAAAGCAAATATAATAGTAGCCCCTTCCGATCATTTAATAATGAAGGAGACCGAATTCCTGAATACAATCAGAGAAGGTTTAGATTTTGTCGATAAAAACGATTGTCTGCTCACCTTAGGAATTAAACCAAGTCGCCCGGAAACCGGATATGGCTATATTCAGGTTGAAGAGGGTACTACAAATCCGCGTAAGGTAAAAACCTTTACGGAGAAACCAAATGCCGAACTGGCACAAGTATTTTTGGAAACCGGAGAATTTTTCTGGAATTCAGGTATCTTTCTTTGGAATTTGAAAGCTATCGACAACGCCTTTAAGATGTATTTACCTGATGTGGCTAATAAGTTCAACGAAGGAGAAAAATTCTATAATACCGATAAGGAACAGGATTTTATCAATGAAATGTATCCTTCGTGTCCGAATATATCCATAGACTATGGCGTTATGGAAAAAGCTGAAAGTGTATATGTGCTTTGTGCAGATTTCGGATGGTCTGACCTCGGTACCTGGGGCTCTCTGTACGACCTGTCCCAAAAAGACGATATGAAAAACGTTACTCTGAAGTGTGAAGCAATTTTTTATAATAGTGAAGACAATATAATAGCCCTTCCTAACGGAAAATTGGCAGTAATTCAGGATTTGAATGGATACATAGTAGCCGAATCCGATAATGTACTACTGGTTTGTAAAAAATCAGATGAGCAGCGTATTCGCCAGTTTGTTAACGATGCAAATGTGAAATTCGATGGAAAGTACTCCTGAAGATTATAAAATTGCGCATTTTTGCTCTCAGGTTTTATGTAATTTGTAAGGTGTATTATGTGTGCAGAATAGTTGATATTTATCAGAAAATCCAAACTTAAGTAATAATAAATTAAACATGCCAGTTTCTGTTCATGAAAGAAAATCTTGTCATGTAAGTAAAAAGAATGTCAGATATAATACATTTATTACCAGATTCAGTAGCTAATCAGATTGCTGCAGGTGAGGTAATTCAGCGGCCGGCATCAGTTATAAAAGAATTGGTGGAAAACTCTATCGATGCTGGAGCAAAAAATATTCAAGTACTGATAAAAGACGGTGGAAGTACTTTGATTCAGATTGTTGATGATGGAGTGGGGATGAGTGAAACAGATGCCCGTATGTCGTTCGAACGGCATGCAACATCAAAAATAAAAGACGCAGCCGATTTGTTTACACTTCGAACAATGGGATTTAGGGGTGAAGCATTGGCATCAATAGCTGCTGTGGCACAAGTGGAGTTACGTACACGTAAGGAAACGGAAGAGCTTGGAACACTGATTGAAATAGCAGGTACACGCGTTTTTCGCCAGGAATCCGTACAATGCAACAAGGGCACTAACATAGCTGTGAAAAGTTTGTTCTTCAATGTTCCTGCCCGAAGACGGTTTCTGAAATCTCCTTCAACCGAGATGACACATATACGTAATGAATTTTACCGGATCGTACTGGTTCATCCCGATATTAGTTTCTCATTGTATGATGGAACTCTGGAACTGATGTCCCTTCCAGCCACCTCACTGAAAGCCCGAATTGAACATGTGTTCAACGGTGTTTCGAAGAAAAAACTTGAACAACAGCTACTGCCTATTGAGACAAATACAAGTATTTTGTCAGTCACAGGTTTTGTCGGACGACCCGAATATGCTCAGAAATTAGCTAATCAGTATTTCTTTGTGAATGGACGATATATGCGTCATCCGTATTTTCATAAAGCTGTAATGGTTGCATATAATCAGTTGATTAAGCCTAATGAAAATCCGAATTATTTCATTTATTTTGATATAGACACACAATCAATCGATGTAAATGTACATCCTTCAAAAACGGAGATAAAGTTCGAAAATGAGCAGGCAATCTGGTCAATACTCCTGGCATCCGTTAAGGAAGCACTTGGCAAGTTTCAGGTAATGCCTCCACTCGATTTTGATCAGGATGATTCACCTGAAATACCTGTACTTGACTCGCATACTGCTATCAGACCTCCAGGAACACATTTCGATCCGAGTTACAATCCTTTCAGATTAAGTTCTCAGCCAAAACGCCAGCAATTGGATTGGGAACAATTGTACGGAGAATTCAAAAAAGAAATATATCAACCCGAACAACAGTCAGTTCAACCGGAAGCAGATGATCATTTCGAGACGCGATTAGAACCGGAACAGCCGATGCTTGATCTTGCTGTTAATTCAATGGAATTTTACCAGTTTAAAAATAAATATATACTTACCACCGTCAAGTCGGGTTTGATGATAATCGATCAGCACAGAGCTCATAAAAGAGTCCTGTTTGACCGTTTTATGAAGAAAACGGAAAGTCAAAAAGGAATTACACAGCAAGTTCTGTTTCCCGAAATTCTGGAACTCAGCAAAGATGAATTCGGTGTAATGGAACAAATACTGCCTGATTTGAGCTGGGTAGGTTTTGATATAGTTCCTATTGGAAAAAGTGAATACGCTATCAATGGAATTCCTTCAGAGATTGAAATGACTTCCACGTTACAATTATTGAAAGATATGATTGCAACTGTAAGTGAAACCGAAATTACAGTGAAAGAATCAATAAAGGAAGAAATTGCCATTCAGATAACTCGACACACAGCAATACAGTATGGACAAACCCTGAATTTAACTGAGATGAGGGAGTTGTTCGATAACTTGTTTACCTGCGAAAACCATATGTATACCCCCGATGGCAAATTAATTCTTTCGATGATACAAACAGAAGACATTGAAAACAAATTCAAATAAAAAATGCGATGTTTTAGCATCGCATTTTTTATAATGTAACCATTTCCCCGATTAATCTTCTTTTACCTGAGGCATGATAAGTTTATAGCCTTTACCATGGATATTGATAATTGCTACATTCTGGTCGTCTTTCAGTAATTTACGCAGTTTAGTTATATATACGTCCATACTGCGTGCATTGAAGTAATTATCGTCCACCCAAATTGTTTTGAGAGCAAAATTACGTTCCAGAATATTGTTGGCATTAGCAGCGAGCAGGTTGAGGAGTTCAGATTCTTTAGTAGTCAGTTTTTTGATTTCTCCTTCAAACTCAAGCGTTTGTTTCTGAGCGTCGAATGTGAAACCTCCGATTTGATAGGTAACTACATCTTTGGATTTTTTGCCACGTACACGGCGCAGAATAGATTCAATACGATATAGTAATTCTTCCATACTGAATGGTTTTGACAGATAGTCGTCAGCACCAAGTTTGAAGCCTTGCAGAATATCTTCTTTCATTGATTTTGCAGTGAGGAAGATAATAGGTACTTCCGTATTCATGGCCCGGATATCTGCTGCCAAAGCAAATCCGTCTTTTTTAGGCATCATTACATCCAATACGCACAAATCGAATTTATTGCGGGAAAAAGATTTATAACCAGCTTCGCCATCTGGTTGTAAGTCACAGTAGAAACCTTTTGTTTGAAGGTATTCTCTGAGCAGCATGCCAAGATTTTCATCATCTTCGCACAGCAAAATTTTTACTTTTTCGTCATTCATAATTGTTTTTTTTAAGTGTTGGTATTATTATTGTGAATTTTGTTCCAATTCCGGGTTCACTTTCAACTTTTATGCTTCCATTATGGTCTGTGACCATTTTTTTTACGTAAGCAAGTCCTAGTCCGAACCCTTTAACATTATGCAAATTGCCTGTTGAAACACGATAGAATTTATCGAATATACGTTTCAAATCCTCCCGCTTCATTCCGATTCCATTGTCTTCAACGCTAATCAACAGGTTGTCTTTTTCATTCCAGGTTTCAAGATTGAGTATCAGAGGCTTGTCGCTATATTTGAGAGCGTTGTCCATCAGATTGAAAATTATATTGGTGAAATGTATTTCGTCAACATAAGCAATATCGGATTGGGCTTTCAGACTTGAATTGATTTTTCCCCCTTTGCTGGTGACTTTCAGCGAAAAACTACCAATAATATCCTTAATCAGGTTGTTTATGTGTATCTCAGTGAATTTGAGTGTCGATTTTTCTTTCTCGAACATGGACATCTGAAGTACTTTTTCTACCTGTAAACTCAGCCGTTTTGTTTCATCCCTTATCACATTGGTTACATGTTTCATCATATCCGGATTTTTGCCTACTCCCGGATCCTGTAACATCTGTGACGCTAGTGATATAGTTGAAATCGGAGTTTTAAACTCATGTGTCATATTATTAACGAAATCATTCTTCATGTTGTTCAGTTGCTTTTGTCTGAAGATAATGACTATGGTCAAAACAAAAATGATAAAAGTAAAAACGATCACACCCACAGAGGGCAGCAACAGATTGAGCGATTCGTAGATAAAACTTTGCTTAGTTGGAAAAACTACCTGCATATATGCTTTGCGATAACTGTCCTCATGAGGGAACAGCTCCTGTACATATATATCGGTATTTGGTCTTAGATTGGTGTTAATTGTTTTGTTGCACTGATAGATTATTTTATTTCTATTATCTACAATTGTATAATAGAACGGTAAATCTACATTGTTGTTCTTAAGATATGTTTCAAGCGTTTCATTGAGATCGGTAAAATCAACTCGCTCGCTGATTTCTTTGTTTTCGTTTTCGCGAAGCCATCTGAATACTGCCTGATCGAGTATTGTCTTTGATCGGGAGAAATTTGACTGAAATTTTTGTTGAAGGTATTTTGATGTTTCTTCAATAGTAGCCTTGCCGTGTCCGGTAGATAGACGTATTCGTGGACTTATTGACGATGAACTTTTCCAGTTAGATTTCAATGTGTCTTTTTGACCATTGATGACAAAATTATTCGATTTGCTTTCAGATTGCACATATTCATTATCATCCAGCGTCTGTGCAAGATATTCTAGTGCCTCATTCTCTTCAAGTAAATTTGCAGTCTGAATCATACTTCGTTTCACTGCTTCATCAAATTGTTTTTCAGCCATTTCCGAAGTTGCCTTCAGAAATTTTGCCTGAACAAGGATGAGCGCACTGAAAGTTATCGTCATCATTATCATTAAAACCCAAATAGTACTCTTCTTCATATACTTTACAAAGTTAAGTTAAAATTAAATGTTAAATTAACAATTAACATAAATTAACTCAAAAAAAAATTGACTAAAGAAATTGAGAAATTATGGTTAATCAAAAGTAATAAAAGTTGTTACGTTTTCTTACAATTTATCTTATCTATAAAAACAGTTAAAACCTCGTTTTGTTTAACATTTAACCTGTTTTTATTAATTTATTTCAATAGATAGCTGTTTCGCGGATAAAAAAGGGTAATTTTGCCTGTAAAAGGATGGCAATGAAAGGTAACAATAAAAAGTGGAGAGAATTATTTGTAACTAATTTTTTGGGTGTTTTCAATGATAATTTTCTGAAAAATTCGATTATTTTCATTTCTGTTACCTGGTCATTACCGACATGGCTATCTCAGTCACAGCTAATATCTTTGGTTGCATCTTGTCTCGTTGTACCATATCTCATTTTTTCTCCCATTGGAGGCAGCCTGGCTGTAAAGTATTCCAAATTAAAGGTGTTAAGGTTGTTAAAGCTGATTGAAGTTCCGGTTATGCTGCTGGCATGTGTCGCTTTTTATAAGCAATGGGTCTTACTGGCTGTACTTTCCGTTTTTGCTCTTGGTACTCAAAGTTGCCTTTATTCACCCTCAAAATATAGTCTGATACGTGATATTGGTGGTGAAGATGGTGTATCCTACGGCAGTGGTATGTTTGAAACAATGGCTTTTATGGGAATTCTGATCGGTACTTTTATCGCTTCATTGATTTCTGATCATTATTCTCTTTTGTTGTTTGCATCAATTGGAATTGGTGTTGCTTTCTTAGGTTTTTATTTTGCAAAAAAAATCAGAGCAGAAGAATTGCCGGTTGAAATGACTGGGAGTTCAACTATTAACCCATATAAGTTCGTAAAGTCAAATTATAAGTTTGCAGACAGATTTAAGCTTGTTAATAGTGCGGTTTTCGGTACATCTGCTTTTTGGTTGATTGCGAATATGGTACAAATGAATATTATTGTTCATTGTAAAGGGTATTATCATATTTCCAATTCCTTAACCGGTGTTGTAATGGCTTGTGCGGCTATTGGAATTGCACTCGGGACAGGTATCACCGGAAAAATAATGGGAACAAGAGTGCTCAAAGGTTTGATAATTCCGGCATTGATTGGCATAATTACAATTTTATTAGTTATCGTTTTTATACCTTTGTCTTTTACTGCTTTTATTGCAATGATTATACTTTTTGCATTTACAGCGGGTATGTTTCAGGTACCCTGCATGGCACTAATGCAACAGGCTGATTTGGGTAGAAAAAGAGGGGATACGGTTGCTTATCTGAATATGATGAACTTTGTTTTTATACTTATCGGTACACTCGTATTTTCGGTTACGACCGCGCTGACAGATGAAAACAGTTTTGCTGTCTTCGGGGTAATGGTTGTACTTTGTCTTTTTATTTTGATATATTTTCTGGTTCGTTATCCTGATTTCAGAAACGAAACAGCAGTTTTGCTCAAAAGAAATAAATAATATTATACGATATACAATAAGAAATTATTCAAATTAAATCATAACCGACTTTACATAACTTAATAATGATGAAATTAATAATTAGAGGATCAAATTTATATGTCATTTTTTTGTTTACAGTTCTTTTATCTTCCTGTAATAAACCTGTTCAAATAAATCAAAGTAAATCAGAAGACAGCAATAACGAAACAATAAAAAAGAATACTATTACAGAAATTCTGGCTAAACCTCAGGTGCCTGTTCTGTGTTATCATCGCATTACAAACGGAAGAAGTGATGAATATTCTGTAACTCCCGCGGCTTTTAGTTCTCAAATGCAGATACTGAACGACAGCGGCTATCATTCGGTTGAACCTGATCAATTGTATGAATACCTGGTTTATAACAAATCTCTTCCTACTAAGCCATTTATGATTACCTTTGACGATTCGAGAGAAGAACATTTTACCATTGCTGCACCTGAACTCGAGAAACATGGTTTTCGGGGAGTTTTCTTTATTATGACTATAACATACAATAAGAAAAACTATATGACAACTCAACAAATAGCTGAACTGGCTCAGCGAGGGCATACTATCGGGCTACACAGTTGGGATCATACCATGGCAACAAAATATACGACAGATTCGGTAATGACCAAACAGATTGTTGAACCTGCAAAACGACTGGGAAATATCATCGTGAGGAAAGTAGAATACTTCGCTTATCCGTATGGAATTACTAATCACGAAAGTTCCAGGTCAATGAATAAATACTTCAAACTCAGCTTTATTCTTTCTTCCAAAAGGGATTCGATAGAGCCTTTACAGACTGTACGGCGTATGATTGTGCCATCCGGCTGGACACCGGGCGGTATGCTTAAAGCAATGCACAGAACATTTAACAGCAACCGAAAATAACCCTCATTTTTTTTGCCTGTCAATATTCCGTGGAATAAATATTTCCATCATTTGTTTTCAGAGTAAATTATTTGAAATTTTAAGAGAAAGCGACTTTTATAAGAAGATCGCTTTTTTTGCATGTTCAACCCTTTTTATTAAAATTCATTATTGTCCGATAAAGATTATGTACTGCTACTCTGTAGCAAAAATTCAGTATTGTAAAATCTTGCTAAAAAGATTTAGCCACTCTGTGGCTGTTTTTGCAACAGAGTTGCAGCATATTTGTAGAATATAAGTTCGTACAGATAAGTAAGCCCCTGCAGGGCTTAATGCCTATATTTGCTTAATTATCTGCATATTATAATGTTTTCTTAGTTTTTCATCGGACAACAATGATTAAAATTGTCAATAATCACATATGAAACTATTTTTTAGCCAGCGTTTACGATACAAACCGTGCAGTTACCTTTTTTCGAATTATTCCGAAACATCAGTAAGACTGAATTGTCGGAGAAAACAATATTTTTTTATTTTATGAAAAATTTTGTTAGATTTGCTGAAATTTATGACGAGAAATGATTAATAATCATTTCTTATTCGTTGAGAAAACAATTTGGGTTTTATCCGTGTTGATATTAGAAAAAAACATTATATAAGAAATCAAAATCATCTGCATTAATCTAATTAACCAAATAATTAAAACTTAAGAACCAACATGAAAACATTAAAAAAAATCGGCTTGTTACTTTTTGTAGTAATAACTTTTATTGGATGTAATAAAATTAGTGACCTGCTTACAATCAACATTGATGATGTAGATTTGACACAAACTTCAAACATCTCAGTAACGGGAACACAGAGTGCCGTAGCTCCAAGAGTCATCGCAGCAAGTACGCAGTTTACCAAAACCGCGACATTACAGTTAAGTCAGAGTGATGATCTGAAAGATTATCTGGATAATATTAAAAGCATTAAACTCAATACGGTAATGTGCAAAGTAACCGGGGTTGATAATGGTGTTGTACAATCACTCAGCCTGACTGCCAATCCATTGGATATTACCAAATCGCTATCTACAATAACGGTAGGTGTTGATATGCCGGTAAGTTTTACTGATGCAGAGTTAATTAAAATAGCAGGTTCACTGCTTACTAACCAGCAACTTGAAATGGTACTCAAGGGTACCGTTAGTCAAACACCAGTATCATTTAATATCACAACAACTCTAAATGCAGATTTTGTTGTCAAGGTGATTAAGTAAAAAAGGCCTCTGAATACCCACTAAGAGAGTTTTATGAAATGTAAATCCCCCGCATCGTGATGCAGGGGATTTTTATTTGTATGCCTGTTTCTGTAAATTGGATTAGATTGACTTATAGTGTGATTTCAGGTGTTGTTACATTCCAAAACTATATGTTCCGATTTTTTCCATGATGAAACTGAGAATACCCACTACCAGAATACCTGTAGTGCAAATCACAAGACTAACTCGGTTGTAAGCATCTGTTTTCAGTGCAGGTATCGGGTTGTCGCTTTTCTCGATAAACATGGCACGAACCACCAGCAGATAGTAATAAAGTGATATGATGGTGTTTATCACGGCAATCAGTACCAGCACGTAGAAACCCTGCTCTGCGGCTGCCGAGAAGATAAAGAACTTGCTGAAAAATCCGGCAAACGGTGGAATACCACCCAGCGAGAACATCGCCAGCATCATTACGAAACTCAGTTTCGGATTGGTGCTGTACAGTCCGTTATAATCGGATATGTTTAGTTTTTTGGTGCGTGTTTCGATAGCGGAAATCACTCCGAAAGCAGCCAGATTGGAGAATATGTAAACGAGCACATAATAAACCAGCGTGGTCATACCGTAAGCGGTGCCGCTGATGGTAGCCAACACCAGATAACCGGCCTGCGAAATGGACGAGAAGGCCAGGAAGCGTTTGATGTTTTTCTGACGGATAGCAAAGAGATTGGCAATGGTGATACTGACAATAATAATGCCGTACAGAATTCCCTGCCACTGATCAATAAGATTGCCGAATACTTTGTAAAGCAACACAGTGAGAACAAACACTGCTGAACCTTTGGATACTACCGATAAATAAGCTGTAACATTGGTGGGTGAACCTTCGTACACGTCGGCAGTCCACAAGTGGAACGGAACCAATGAAATTTTGAAGAACAAACCTACGATGAAGAATACGAATGCCAGAATTTGAAGTGCATTGGCCGTTATGAGTGACGGCAGATCCATAAAGTACAACGTTCCGGTTGTGCCATAGATGTAGGAGATACCAAACAGCATGATACCCGATGAAAAAGCGGCAGACAGAATATATTTAGCTCCTGCTTCGGCCGATTTGTTATCCTCTTTGTCGAGTGCGGCCAGTGTAGCCATAGGAATAGAAGCCATTTCCAAACCGATGTAGAACATCAGGAAGTTACCGCTTGAAATCATATAGTACATTCCCAGCAGGGTTGTCAGTGTCAGGAAATAAT
>DAONDU010000055.1:0-2297 GCA_035402725.1 Paludibacteraceae bacterium
ATCCGGTAATCCGCGAAGAACTTAAGAAAAGAGACATACATGCTACATTGTTTCCCTTTTCACTCCAACGTGAGGAAAAAACAAAGGCATTTATCGAAAACGAACAATTAATCATTAAAACACTAAATACCATTTTCAGTATGCCTGCAAACGAACTTTCACTCAAAGGTATGCACAACACGTTTAATTCGATGGCCGCAGGACTTGCAGCTTCCATTGTCAATATCCGCAAAGAAAACATCAGACAATCTTTGCAGGATTTTCAGGGAGTGGAACACCGGCTGGAATATGTTGCTACCGTTAAGAACATAAAATTCATTAACGACTCGAAAGCTACGAATGTAAACTCCTGCTGGTACGCTCTTCAAAGCATGAAAACACCTGTAATACTCATTCTCGGAGGTACAGACAAAGGAAATGATTATACCGAAATAGAAGAACTGGTAAAAGAAAAAGTTAGTGGACTTATTTTCCTCGGAGTTGATAATTCGAAACTTCATAATTTCTTTGATGGAAAAATTGAAAGAATAAAGGATGTGAACTCCATGGAAGAATGCGTCAAGGAAGCTTACAACATGGCAAAACCTGGCGATACGGTGCTTCTATCGCCTTGCTGTGCGAGCTTCGATCTATTTAAAAATTACGAAGACCGCGGGAAACAATTCAAAATCTGTGTAAGAAATCTGTAAGAATTAGATAATCTTACAGCATTAATCTGAACAACAATTCACCAAATTGAATATAAATAAAAGTGGAAAATTTATTTAAAAAATATCTGAAAGGAGACACCATCGTCTGGACGGTTTTCTTTATTCTGTGTATATTTTCTATAGTTGAATTGTACAGC
Organism: Paludibacteraceae bacterium; assembly: GCA_035402725.1. Taxonomy (GTDB): domain Bacteria; phylum Bacteroidota; class Bacteroidia; order Bacteroidales; family Paludibacteraceae; genus UPXZ01. The sequence goes on from DAONDU010000055.1 coordinate 848, forward strand.
GCATCAAGCACGCTTGCTTTTAAGGCAGCCAATCATACCGCACCAATTATTCAACATTTCTCGTACTTATTTGTAGGCGCTGTCGTTGCATTTCTTGTTCACTTAGTGCCATACCGGTATATTCGTATTTTAGCTTTCTTCGGACTTTTCATTTCCATTCTGCTATTGATTTATGTGCTGCTTAAAGGTCCTGACACCAATGATGCCAGCAGATGGATCAGGTTATTCGGAATCCAGTTTCAGCCTTCCGAAATAGCAAAATTATCCTTGATTGTGGTTGTTGCTGACTTCATCTCGCGTATCAGGGCAAATCCTGCAGATGAAAAAAGAAATTTCTGGATAATCATGCTTGTAGCAGGCATAATTTGTGGATTGATACTGCTTGAAAACTTCTCCACAGCAGCTATTTTGGGCCTTACCATCTACTTCATGATGTTCATTGGTCGTATTTCGTGGCAAAAACTTGCATCTATATTGGGTGTTGGAGTTATTCTGCTTATTTTAGGTTATGGGTTGGTAAAAACCGTTCCGGAAAAAAAAATGCCGAAAATGTTCCACCGAGCTTATACCTGGGTAGCCCGTGTAGACAGATCGGCTGAGGAAAACGATAAAGATAAATATGTAATTAATGATGAAAATCTTCAGGTACAGCATGGTCGTATTGCAGTTGCACGCGGAGGATTTTTCGGAGTATTTCCCGGCAACAGTGTACAACGCGACTTTTTACCACATGCTTTCGATGATTTTATCTTCTCAATTATCATAGAAGAAATGGGCTTATTGGGAGGAATTTTTGTCATGTTTCTATACCTGGTACTCCTCTTCAGGACAGGGCAAATTGCCACAGTATGCAAAAGCACTTTCCCGGCAATGCTTGTTACGGGTCTTGGTTTACTGATTACCCTGCAGGCAACTGTCAATATGTTTGTGGGTTCCGGTTTTGGTTTGGTCACGGGTCAGCCTCTGCCATTAATAAGCAGGGGTGGCACATCCATTCTGATAAATTGTGTTTATTTCGGCATTATACTGGGTGTAATACGCGAAATAAAAGCTGAAAATGAGAAAAAAACCAAACAAAAAGATGATATTGATAAATCCCAACAGGAATCTGATACGGAAGAAGATTATGTGCTGGACATCGAAGAAATCTGATTAGATTTTTTCAGATTTCCTGGAAAACTTAAGTTATAGCATTTTATACAATTTAATTTTAAAAAATATTTTCCTGCTATCGGGAATAACTCAGGAGGCTTAATTATGAAATACATCATCAGCGGAGGTGGTACCGGCGGACATATATTTCCGGCAATAAGTATAGCAAATGCCATAAAAAAACAGGATAAACAAGCTGACATCCTGTTTGTTGGAGCTATCGGTCGAATGGAAATGGAACGCGTTCCTCAAGCCGGATATCCTATTGAAGGATTACCAGTTCGCGGTTTCGACCGTA
>DAONDU010000055.1:2397-15145 GCA_035402725.1 Paludibacteraceae bacterium
GTTCCTCAAGCCGGATATCCTATTGAAGGATTACCAGTTCGCGGTTTCGACCGTAAGAATCTACTGAAGAATGTGAGCGTAATTATAGATTTGCTGAAAAGTACACGCAAAGCAAAAAAAATCATTAAAAGTTTTGCTCCGGATATTGCCATTGGTGTAGGCGGATATGCCAGCGCCCCTACATTAAAAGCAGCTTCCGGATACGGAGTGCCAACGCTTCTTCAGGAACAAAACTCGTATGCAGGAGTTACCAATAAACTTCTCGCCTCCAAAGCAAGCAAAATATGCGTGGCTTATGAAGGAATGGAAAAATTCTTTCCGGCTGATAAAATAATACTTACTGGTAATCCTGTACGTCAGGATTTGTTTGATGTTGCTACCAAAGCAAAAGAAGCGTATGAATATTTCGGTTTTAGTCCGACCAGGAAAACCATTCTGATCGTCGGAGGTAGCCTTGGAGCACGAACCATCAATCTTAGTATAAAAAACGGTCTGGATAAACTCACCGAAAAGGATGTTCAGATCATCTGGCAAACCGGAAAACTGTACGCAGCGGATGCCCGGGCGGCAGCTTCAACGTATCAGACTGAAAAACTGGTGGTGACTGATTTTGTTTCGCGCATGGATTACGCATATTCCATTGCTGATCTGGTTATTTCACGGGCAGGTGCCAGTTCCATTTCAGAACTTTGCCTGCTGGCAAAACCGGTTATTCTTGTTCCTTCGCCCAACGTCGCCGAAGACCATCAAACTAAGAATGCACTCGCACTGGTAAATAAAGATGCTGCAATAATGATTCGCGACATGGATGCTTCAAATGAACTTGTGCCGAAAACGCTTGAACTAATTAGTGACAATCCTACCCTGGAGCGTCTATCAAAAAATATTCTACAACTTGCATTACCTAATTCGGCTGACAGAATTGCCGAAGAAGTTTTTAAGATTATCAAAAAAAAGTAATTAACATTGACTATGACCTATACAAGATATTATTTCATTGGAATTGGTGGAATTGGGATGAGCGCTATTGCAAGATACTTCCATGTGAAAGGATTTAAGGTTGCAGGATACGATCGGACAGAAACTAAACTAACTTCCGATCTTCAGGCTGAGGGAATACAGATTACTTTCGAAGAAGCTGTCAGCACCATACCGTCCGATTTTCTGGAAAAAGAAAAAACACTGATTGTGATAACTCCGGCAATTCCGCAAGATCACGAGCAGTTGGTGTATTTTAAGGAACATAATTTCACCATCATGAAACGTTCCGAAATGCTGGGCGAAATAACCCGTCAAAGCAAAGCTATTTGCATCGCCGGAACTCATGGTAAAACCACGACCTCGACAATCACAGCTCACCTGCTATACCAGTCGCATGTGAATTGCAGCGCCTTTCTGGGAGGAATTTCCAATAATTACAATACCAATCTGCTCCTGTCAAATGACAGCAACTTCGTAGTTGTGGAAGCTGATGAATACGACCGCTCTTTTCACCGGTTAACTCCATATATGGCTGTCATCATTTCGGTCGATGCTGATCATCTGGATATTTACGGATCGGAGGAGGCATTTCTCGAAAGTTTTGAGCATTTTACATCTCTCATTGCTCCGGGTGGCACTTTGGTTATCAACAAAAATGTACATATTACACCAAAACTGAAAAAAGGAGTCAGGATGTTTACCTACGGACTGAACTCATCAGCTGATTTCTATGCTAAAAACATCCGAATGGAAAAAGGCAATATCCTGTTCGATTTTGTAACTCCTTCAGATACAATATATGACGTACGGCTGGGTGTGCCGGTAATGATCAATGTTGAAAACAGCGTTGCAGCCATGGCTATGGCCTGGCTCAATGGTGTGACTAATGAAGAAATCCGAACCGGAATTTCAACATTTTCAGGAATTTATCGCAGGTTCAATATCGTTTATAAAACAGATAAAATTGTATATATGGATGATTATGCACATCATCCAAGCGAACTCAAAGAGAGTATTAGTTCGATCAGACAACTTTACCCCGGCCGAAAAATTACAGGCATATTTCAACCTCATCTTTACAGCCGCACCAAAGATTTTGCCACAGAATTTGCTCAGTCATTGAGCAATCTCGACGACGTAATTCTGCTTCCTGTTTATCCTGCCCGTGAACTGCCCATCGAAGGAGTAAGTTCTGACTTAATTCTAAAAGATGTTACTGCTCAGCATAAAACATTATCGACTAAAGAAAATTTACTAACTTTGTTAGATGAAAAAAATCTGGATGTTTTAGTCACTTTTGGCGCAGGAGACATCGACAAACTGGTTCCGGAAATAAAAAAATACCTGAAAAAAAGATATAAATAAAACACCTATAAAATTTTCAGGTTAGTATTGGTTAAAAACGAATTGTTACAATATAAAATGAACAAAATTCTGAAATATATATTGCTTTCTGTGGCAGTCTTGCTGTGTTTGGGATATGCAGTATTTGCTGCTGCCAATGGCAATACTACTGCAAAAGAACAGGTTTGCTCAGCTCTTAAAGTACATATTAACGATTTTGATCACAGGCAATTGATTTCCAATACAGAAATTGCAAAATTACTAGAGTCGGAAGGACTGAATCCGATGGGTAAAACGCTAAAGAGGATTAAAACAAAATCAATAGAAGACGCCATTGAAAAGCATCCGATGGTGAGACAGGCAGAATGTTATAAAACACCCGGGGGCGAAATTGTTGTCAACATTGAACAACGAATTCCGGTACTTCGTGTTGTTGGATTTGAGAATTACTACGTGGATGATTTGCGAAAGCCTATGCCCGTTTCTCAGAATTTTGCAGCCTATGTACCTGTGGCTTCGGGCAGAGTAACCAGAAAAATGGCAACCGGCTCCTTGTTTGATTTCTGCGAGTACATCAACAAAGATCCATTCTGGAATAATCAGATTGAGCAAATTCATATCAATGACAACCTGGATGTAGAACTTGTACCTCGCGTTGGAGATCATATTGTGATGATGGGAGATTTCAGTCGTTATCAGCAAAAGCTTGAGAAACTGAAAAAGTTGTATCTTTACGGATTGAATCAAATCGGTTGGAATCAGTATAAAACCATTGACCTTCAGTTCAAAGATCAGGTTGTTTGTACAAAAAAATAAATTATCTCCTCTTCAAAAATATCTGTTATGAGTAAAAACACAATTGTACACATTGATTTGGGAGGTTCACACATAACTGCTCTTGCAGGCATTGTGCTGGATAGCGGTGAACTAAAAATTTTAGGCGAACAGACACGTGCAAGCGATGATGTTAAAAGTGGAATTGTGGAAAAAATATCGGGCGCTGCTTATAAAATCAACGAAACGACAAAACTCCTTCAAAATGCACTGCGCATTGATCCGATTACCAGTGTGAGCATCACTGTTAATGCCAAATCAATGAAACAAATCCCTTATACCCTGAAGGCTAATATCAGAAAACCTGTCACTGAGGGGATGTTGAAGGAACTCGAAAAAGAATGCAAACAGGAAATAAAAAATGACAAGACAAATGTAATTGAATGCATTCCTTTGGCATATTACATGGATGGCAAGCGAATTGCCGATCCGATTGGACAAAAAGGATACAACCTTCGTACCGATTATAATCTTATTGTCTGCAATTCGCTGGTGACCGAAACGATTGAACGAAGCATAGAGCGTACGGGCATTGCCGTGGATTATATTCATCTGGGGATGGAAGCGATAGCTACTGCGGTACTTGAAGAAGACGACCGCGAAAAAGGCTGTGCTATCATTTCCTTTGGCTCCACGACCACCACGTTAGCTGTATATCACGAAGGAGTGTTGCAGGAACTGATGGTTGTTCCGTTTGGGGGACATAACATTACCAAAGATATTGAAGAACTCGGCATAAGTTTTTCCAACGCCGAACTTCTGAAATGCAAAACAGGCAGTGCCATGGAAGAATTGATCACCAAGCCTGTAAACGTTCAAATTCCCAATGTCGATCCAACAAGGGAACCGATACTGATCTCAACCAAATTCCTTTCCACCATTATCAATGCGAGACTTGACGAAATACTCGAACCCATTCTCGGACAAATTGATCAGATAGCATATCCGCTGAAAGCCGGAATAGTAATTACCGGTGGAGCATCCAAACTAAAGAATCTGAACGAATATCTGACAAAAAGAACCGGATTACAGGTTCGTACGGGAAGTCATGCAGAATGGCTCTCATATGATACAGATCCAAAATATAAAGATCCTGTTTACTCCCAGGCTATTGGTGCAATACTGCTTACCGATGACAAGAAAAAACAGAAAGGGGAAGAAGAAAAGGTTATCCAATCAAGAATACCTTCCAAAAACATATTTACAAAGGCTGGCTTGAAATTTAAAGAAAAAATGAACGACCTTTTTGATTATGACGACATAGAACAAGAAAAAAACAATCAATAGGTTATTAATTGAATTTTAACATATTAACAAGATCTGACAGCTTTTGCATAACGAAAAACAATGCAAGCTCTGGCAGTAAAACAACAATAAATTATGGATTTTTTAGAAGATACCCTTCCACTGGACTTACCTCTTGCAAATTCGTCCATTATTAAGGTAATCGGAGTTGGAGGTGGCGGCGGAAATGCTGTGAATCATATGTACAAACAGGGAATTGCGGATGTATCATTCGTGGTTTGCAATACAGATAATCAGGATCTTGTGCGATCGCCCGTACCTATTAAAGTTCAGCTCGGGAAAAGCATTACACAGGGTCTTGGAGCAGGCGGCCGACCCGAAATTGCCCGGCAGGCTGCTGAAGAATCAGTCGAAGATATTCATAAAATGCTTGCTGATAATACAAAAATGGTATTTATCACGGCTGGCATGGGCGGAGGCACAGGTACCGGTGCTTCGCCTATTGTTGCAAAAACAGCACACGACATGGGTATTCTCACCGTGGGAATTGTCACCATTCCGTTCGCATTCGAAGGAAACCTGAAAATACGGCAGGCTCTCGAAGGTGTGGTTGCTCTGAGCGAATATGTGGATGCTATCCTGGTAATCAACAACGAAAAACTGAAGAATATATATCCCGATTTGAACCTGTCGAATGCTTTTGCCAAAGCTGATGATGTACTGACCAACGCTGCAAAAGCAATTGCCGAAATTATTACCATCTCGGGATATATCAATATCGATTTTGCGGATGTGAGCACAATCATGCGCGACGGGAAAGTTGCAATCATGAATACCGGCTATGCTTCGGGTGAAAACCGTATAACAAGAGCCATCGAGGATGCTCTCACCTCGCCTTTGCTGAATACCAACGATGTGAAAGGTGCAAAAAAAGTGTTGCTTAGCCTCTATTGTTCGCACAGCAATGAAATAAAAATGGAAGAAATTACCCAAATACACGAGTTTATGGCTAAAGTTGGAGAGAACGTTACCGTAATTTGGGGTGCAAGCTTTGACGACGAACTGGGTGATGAAGTGAAAATGACACTGATTGCTACAGGTTTTGACGTAAAAGACATTCCGGGAATGCCTTCCGGCTTGATAAAAAAGAGAAAAACAGTTGAAGAGAAAAAAGAAAACGCTATTGAAGTTATAGAAGAACCTGTTTCGGAAGAAGAACTCGAATTCAACAAAAAATCCAGCGAAGAGGAATTTAATAAGGCAATGGGCGAACTCTATGGTCCGTCTCTCCGACAAATAAAAACAGAGAAGAAGGAAGAAGTAATCCAGGAAATCCTACAATTTGAAGCAGCTCCGGAAGATAAACTGCCGGTAGTCAACATCTTTGAGTTGGAAAGTGAAGAAGATTTAAATCAGGTTGAACAAGTCCCGGCCTGGAAACGAAGATTTATGAAAAAATAGGGTTATCAAACATCCTTCTGAAAAAAATAGAAATCAATCAAACAACAAGATGGAAGAAAAAATATTTGAACAAATCAGCGCTGACATAAAAACAGCCATGTTAGCACGCGATAAAGTGTCACTCGAAGCACTGCGCGGCATAAAAAAAGAATTCATCGAAGCCAAGACAGCAAAAGGTAGTGACGGTGTTCTGCACGACGATCAGGCAGTGAAAATCATGCAGAAAATGGTAAAACAGCGCAAAGAAACCGCTCAGATTTATAAGGAACAAAACCGACCCGAACTGGCCGAAAATGAACTGTCCGAAGCCGCTGTCATCGAAAAATATCTGCCACAGCAGATGAGCGACAGTGAACTGGAAGCAGCAGTATCGAATATCATTGCACAAATTGGCGCCGCTGGTCCACAGGATATGGGTAAAGTAATGGGAATAGCATCTAAACAACTGGCAGGTAAAACAGAAGGAAGACTTATTTCGGAAAAAGTAAAAGCTTTACTGAATAAATAAATACCCGCTCTCTGCTATAAAAATAAAATCTCCTGGAGTAAATTACTACAGGAGATTTTTTATTATAAAACAGTTGCGTTTCTATTTAATTTCAAGTACTATGATTGATTTTTCAGGCAAATTAACGTTCAGAACTCCGTCTGTAAATTTGAATTTTGTAAATGCTTCAGGTTTTACTTTATCGGGATTTTCAAAGGTATTGTGGTCCTGTACGGTTTTTGAGGTCAGAATTTTCCCTGTAACCTTTGCTGCCTTTTTTCCTGCAAGATCAATTTTCACCTTTTTAGCATTGTCCAGGTCGGCATTTGTGAGTGTAATGTGTATAAGTCCATCCTTCTGCGATGCCGAAGCTGTCACCATTTTCAGTTCCTTATTATTTACGGTTTTTGTATCGGAATTAATTTCAAGGGGCAGATACGTTGCATCCTGATGAACTTTGTACATGTCAAAAATATAATATGTTGGGGTAAGCACCATTTTATCATCTTTGGTAAGTATCATCGATTGAAGCACATTAACAATCTGCGCGATGTTTGCCATACGTACCCTGTCCGAATACTTATTGAAAATATTCAAACTGATAGCTGCTACAAATGCATCCCGGAGAGTATTCTGCTGAAACAGAAAACCCGGATTAGTTCCCGGTTCCACATCGAACCAGGTTCCCCATTCATCAACCAACAAACCGATCTTCTTTTTTGGGTCATATTTATCCATCGTACCGATGTGTTTGATAAGTACGTCCTCAATTTCTGAGCATTTTGCAAGCGTTTTATAGTAATCATCACCATTAAATTGGGTTGCTGAACCTTTGTCGTTCCAGTCTCTGATGGTATAATAGTGCAGCGAGAGTCCGTTCATTCTGTCACCAACCTGCTTCATCAGCACATCAGTCCAGTTATAATCGTAATCACTTGCACCACTGGCTATTTTATAAAGATTATTTCCGTCGAAATTGCGGCAATAAGTTGAATAACGACGATACAAATCAGCATAATACTCGGGTCTCATGTTACCTCCACATCCCCAGCTTTCATTTCCGACACCCAGATATTTCACATTCCAGGGTTTATTCCGGCCATTTGCACGACGAAGATTTGCCATCGGGCTATCGCCATCGGAGGTCATGTATTCCACCCACTTGGCCATTTCTTCGACTGTACCGCTTCCCACATTGCCCGAAATATACGGTTCACATCCGAGCATTTCGCATAAGTTAAGAAATTCGTGAGTACCGAAACTGTTATCTTCAACTACTCCGCCCCAGTTGTTATTCACCATTTTCGGACGTTTTTCACGGGGTCCAATTCCATCAGTCCAGTGATATTCGTCGGCAAAGCATCCTCCCGGCCATCTCAACACTGGGATTTTGAGGTTTTTCAGCGCGTTGAGTACATCGTTCCGGTAACCGTTGGTATTCGGGATCGAAGAACCCTCACCAACCCAAATCCCGCCATAAATGCACGAACCGAGATGCTCCGAGAATTGACCGTAGATATTCTTACTGATAATCTGATTTCCCTGTTCGGGAAGAATTTTAATAGTAATATCGCCGGAGTTTTGACCGCTAACAGCAATATTCAAAAAAAGAAATGCAAGCGTTGCATAAAAAAATCTTTTACTCATAAGCTTTTTTGAATTACTTAAATCATTTATTATTACCTGAATCAGGCATACAATGGAACGTTTTTTTCTATGGTCAAAAATAATTTTTATCAATGGAAATGTAATTACACTTTTTGAAAAAGAATAGTCATAAATGATATTTATTCTTCAAATTCCGATAAATATTCATACGGTTTCACTTAATAAAACGAACCATTTCACAGGCAGCGAGCAAAAAAGCTCCAACACCAAAATCGGCTGTAGAACGGGCATCAACTATTTGTCCGGGTATGGCTTTCTCGCCAATTGGTTGAACATATCCTACCCTGCCATCAGGCTGCAAAGCCACTTTGGTAAGATAATTCCAGGATTTTTCTATCACGGGACGATAGGTTTTTTTATCCAACAAGCCATTATTCATACCCCAAAGTAGTCCGTAAGTTAAAAAAGCCGTTCCGCTTGTTTCGGGGCCGGGAGACTGGTTTTTATCCAGCATACTTCTGGTCCAGTAGCCTTCGGGTTGCTGACAGTTGGCAATAGCCCGAGCCATGGTTTGGAATCGCTGAATGTATTGTTTCCGGTATTTGTCATTCTTTGGCAAATCATTCAGCACTTTAGCATAACCTGCAAAAACCCATCCGTTGCCACGCGCCCAGAAGTCCTTTTCACCACTAAGTGTTTTATGTTTGGGGTAAACATATTTGGCATCGCGAAAATAAAGCCCCGACTCAGGATTGTACATGATGCTGTCGGAAAATTTCAGATATTCGTTCAGTTTTTCGGAATACAGATTATTTCCGGTGATATTGCGCAGTTTTGTCATTACGGGCATAACCATATAAAGTCCGTCTGCCCACCACCAATAATTATTTTGCGATGTACTCATCTGGTATTCCATTACTTCACGTGCCCGGGCTATTTTTTTGGGTTCGGGTGAAATTTTGTACAAATCGGCAAATACCTGAAAACAGATTTGTTGATCGCCGAATAATACATAATCGTCCGTTTCGCCATAGGTATATTTCCATTTCGTTTTATCGTCCGATTTTGCACCCTTCCATTCATTAAATTCAGCCCAATCCAGAGAATATTGGAGATACTTTTTATCTTTTGTCAGAAAATAGACTTCCATATTGCCGGTATGATATGCGGCATTATCCCAAAATGCTTTCTGTTGAGCCGGATGGCTACTTTGCCAGTAATCATTTACCTGATGAATAATATTTATTATCCGGTTTTCTTCCTGACTGACTTTTTGAACTGTACAACCGGTAAATAAGGTAATAACTATTGCCACTGAAAATAATCGTATGTGCTTCATAGATAAGTTTATTTTATGTTTAGAATATAAACAGGCTGAGCGGTAAGGTCGGTTAACTTTTCACCATCACCCTGAGCGGTATTAATCACGAAAACTTGCAGGCGGTTTTTCGTTCTCCAGAGTTCTGTATCGTACGTTGGTTCCCAGGCTCCAACCTGAAATCCGGTCATATCCTTGAAATTCCATATTCCCTGATTGATATCCGAACAGCTTGCCAGTGTCACTTTACTGTCGCGTTCAGCATCCCTGTAAATGATTTTTATTTGATTCTTTTTATCAATAACGATACGGGGACGAGATACAGGAATCATTTTTGTGCCGCCCCCGCTCAGGCTGAACGGCGTTGAGCGGTTGGTTACCTGCTGTTGTTTCCACTTATTCCCGTCAAACCAAACTACACGGAACTGAGGTACCTGAGTAGTGCTGTCGCGCCAATAAGTGGCTATGTATGGATTGCCATTCGAGTCAGCTGTCATGGATGTCTGATTTATAAGCTCGCTCTTTTGTGGAATTTTCCAGGCATATTCGGCGCTTTCAGCCGTTATTGGCAAGGTATATTTTTCACCATTTGATTTTTCCCAGGTTTTACCATTATCCAACGACCGGGCATAACACAAATCATGATTGGTTTCCACTCCGGGTGATTCGCGCCAAACCCATGACAGGTGTATTGTTCCTGCATGATCGACAAACAGTTGCCAGTATGCATTTCTCCTGTTTTGTCCATCAATGAGAATGGAGTGCATATTCTCCCAGGTTTTTGTTTTCAGGTTGTAAGTTTTCATTACCATGTTGCCACGTCCCGAAGCACCGGAACGATACACAAACAGCAGATTTTTATTTCTCAACCGGTAAAATTCAGGATAGGTAACTTTATTTTCGTCGTTGCCGGTCATCTGCTCTTTATCGCCCATTTTCAGTGAGTTTGGTTGCAAGCTCCTGCAATAATTGAGCGGTCTGTCGTGCTGATCGAAACTCATATGCAGATATCCATCATCGTCGGCCATAATGCTGATCACATTATGCGCGTCGGCACAGTTTCCTGTAAATCGGGTTTTTTCAAACTTCCATTTTTTTTCGGTGATTTTACGTTGTCCCAGCACGATAAAACCATCTTGGTCGTAAAATGCAATATATTGATATTTTCCGGAACTTACCACCGAGTTGGATCTGAAAACTGTGGTGTTTACGGAATTACGGCTGTACGCCATACCTCCGGTATCCATGAGTTTCTGAGCTTTTCCGGCTGTGACAGTGATAATAAGAAAAAGAAATAATAATTTACGACCTGACATAAATTGTTCTCCGATTTTATTATGCTTAATAGTTTACGTAATAATCTTTATTGAATGTTTCGTTCCGGAATGCTTTTTTAGCTGTCCAGGCTTCTTCGGGTGCTGTCCAGAATGTGTCGCTGGCAGGCAAACCAAGTGTCAGAAAGCTTTCGGAAGTGATGTACATGCTTCCGTTATTGCTGTACCAGTCTCCAAGCGTTGGCTGATGTCCTGCAAATCCGATCGTCAGATATCCGTCGGAAGTAAAATTAGATGAATTATTAAAAATGCTTTTATGTACAGCTTTTAAAGCTGATCTCACTTGTCCTTCGGTTAATTTTGCCGGCAATTGCTTACGCCAGGCAAGCAAAGCCAGGGGCTGGAAAACAGCCGTCCGATACGTCAGCGACCTTCCAAGGGGCGGATATGTTCCTTCGGGCGAAATCATCCGTTCCAGATGCTCTGAATAACGCTGTATTCTTTTCAATGTCTGTTCGTAAGCCGACTTTTCAGCCTTACCATTTTTCACCAACACTTCCATCACTTCGAGCATCATAGGATGCATGACGTAAGAATTATAAAAATCCATGTGAAACTTATCGCCATCAGAATGCCAACCGTCACCTACATACCATTCATTGATTTTCTTTAGTGCAAAGTCAATTTTTTCCGAATCATACTCCTCGCCTATCGAAAGCAGGAATGCTTCGTTCATAGCTGCAAACAATAGCCAGTTGGTAATGGGTGGTTTCACTCTGCGCAACTGTTTGAGTTCAGTAACTATTCTCGCCTTGGTAACACTGTCAAGAGGCTCCCACAATTGTTGGGGAGCACGCATAAGCGCGTTGGAAAAATACGCAGAATCGACGAGCGGCTGCCCCTCCTTCCGCCAGAGCAGATAATCAGGACTTTGCGGATCGACTGAATGAGCATAACTTTTCAACGCCCATTCCTTCATCTGCCTGCGACACTTTCCTTCCTCCGTGTTGTCATCGGGCAATGTCAGCCAGGGCGCCAGACCAGCCATCAACCGGCCAAAACATTCCATGTAAGTTACTTTCATATCACGTCCATCCCAGCTCGGGCTCAGTTCAACGGTCATGTTTTTTTGCAACTCACCGTTCGACATATTACGAAGTACAGGTTCCGAAATTTTATAAAGCAATTTCCAGAAATATTCGCGATCCGGAATGCTTTTCTGCATTTTCTGCTTGTTTTTGATGGCGCTGAATGTTGAGCTTTGAGAAATCTGAGGCAGTAAAGTTCCTGCAGTAGTAACACCAAGAATTTTTATAAAATTGCGTCGTATCATTTAAGTATATTTTTAAGTGCATTTTCCAAACCGGGATAAACAAATTCGAAGCCGGCAGCCTGAATTTTTTCTGAAGAAATTCGGCTTCCTTCAAGCAGTAAACCTGACATTTCTCCAAAAATAATTTTCAGGAAAAAAGCAGGAATATTTGGCAGCCAAAAAGGTTTATGAAGCACCATGGATAATTTCTTCATGAACTCCTTATTAGTAATTTGTTCAGGCGCAACGGCATTATAAACTCCGGACATATTATTATCTTCCAGCGCTTTGATATAAATACTGCACAGATCGCTGATATGAATCCACGGCAGGTATTGTCTGCCACTACCAACAGCAGCTCCGACTCCTGCTTTGATCTGAAATATCATTTTCGATAAGGCTTCATTTTGTTTATCGAGGACTACAGCCGTCCGGATTATTACAGTACGGATATCTGCTTTTTGAAAACCGGATGCAACTTCTTCCCATTGGCGGCAAGTGGTGCCGGTGAAATCATCTGAAGGTAAATCGGTTTCAATGAAAACTTTATCGGCAGTCACCATTCCGTAATACCCTGTAGCCGATGCGGAAATAAAAGCCTGAATGCTTCGTTTTCTTTCAATTACTTTGTCGTAAAGCAATTTAGCTGTCAATACCCGGCTATCAATTATCTCTTTTTTCCTTTTTGCAGTCCATCGTTTACTTCCAATATTCTCACCTGCCAGATGAATAATGTAATCAGCCGTATCAATTGCTTCATCTTCTAATTGCTGATGTTCCGGATCCCATAAAAAAACTTTACAACCCCTGGCGGGTTTGCTGCTTCGGCTTAATACTGAAACCTCATAACCTCTTTCCAGAAGCTTCTTGCTGAGATTTCTGCC
>DAONDU010000056.1:0-15120 GCA_035402725.1 Paludibacteraceae bacterium
TTATTTTGAATTGCGTTTATTTTATAGTGATTTTCAGAGGATTTTCTAATTTTTTAGAAAATTGTTTTACATATTCTCCCCACGCATCAAATGTTTCAAATCCCCATTTATTCCATCCGGCTCCCTGATAGTAAGTGTACTTTTCGTTTGGATTTACTTGCTGAATTCCAAGAATATGATTGTCCTTTTCCAGAATGTTTGTGAAGCTTTTTTCGCCGATAACAGCTTCGTATAATTCTCCGTTAATGCTATCTGTTGGCTCTGCATGAAGAAAATAGTTTTTTCCGGTAGAAATTAGCTTTTTTTCCTCTTTCGAGTTGCGCGTGACAATGCCGGTTGCTACAGGTAAGGTATTCCCTTTGAAATTATAAATTAAGGTTATTTTGTTTAACTGGCTATTCGCGTCAAGAGTGATTATCCGTGTTTCACTGATTTCAGTTTTATCAGCCGGAAAGGATGCATAGTTGAGTTTTACAGTTGTACGCAGTGGACCGTTATCTAGTATTTCGTAGCTGACAAAGTTTTTACTGAACCATAACTTTTGATTTACGAAAGGAGTGGTTGCTCCGGCTCCTAATGTCGGACCAACTTTATACATATCCAATCCTTCTCCATGGTCGGTATGATAGCTTTGCTTGCCGGTTAAATCATCGGCATACCATTTATTTATGATCAATTTGTCTGTTCGTTTTGTCCAGACGTCTATTCCACTGCTTATTTCGCCGGTAGCCTGCAGAGTAGGACCATATACCCGAAAAGCTATTCTGTCATTTTCCCAGCAATAATCATCTTTACGCTCAGGCACAAATCTTCCGTAAGCTTTAGATTGAAATGGAGCAGGAATTCCTTTTTTTATTGTATATGAAGCTTTGCTATTAGCCTTTACAGATACCGGAAAAATCAACAGTGAATCTGTTGACTGATTGCTATTGCTCGCAATCTGAAAATCTACCTGATTGGAATCATGATCAAGTAAAATGAAACGTTCGTTAGTCTTCAATCCCAGTTTGTTGACTACTGATGATTTGTTTATCTCGATGATTTCTTTATTTCTGTCAAAATCAGCTTGATTATACACTATCACATTAAGATGCTTTGATGACGAGCAACTTATAAGCATCAAGGTTGCTGAGCATGCAATGATGAGTTTTTTCATTTTGATGATGATTATTGCGGTTGTTTGCCAATATAAGCTAAAATTCCTCCGTCTACATATAAAATATGTCCGTTTACAAAATCAGAGGCTTCAGAAGCTAGGAATATGGCCGGTCCTTTCAAATCCTGGGTTTTTCCCCAGCGGGCAGCAGGTGTTTTTGATATTATAAATTCGTCAAAAGGATGGCGTGAACCGTCAGGTTGTTTTTCTCTTAATGGTGCCGTTTGTGGTGTTTCAATATAACCCGGGCCTATACCGTTACACTGTATATTATATTCACCGTATTCAGAGCAAATATTTTTTGTCAACATTTTCAATCCTCCTTTTGCTGCTGCATACGCCGAGACAGTTTCACGTCCGAGTTCGCTCATCATAGAGCAGATATTGATGATCTTGCCACGACCTTTTTTTATCATACCAGGAATGACCGCTTTTGAAACTATAAATGGACCATTCAGGTCAATATCAATCACTTTTCGGAAATCAGCAGCACTCATTTCATGCATTGGAACGCGTTTGATGATGCCTGCATTGTTAACAAGGATGTCAACAACACCTATTTCATTTTCAATTTGTGCGATCATTTGGTTTACTGCATTTTCATCGGTAACATCGCAAATATATCCGTGTGCAGTGATTCCTAAATCTTTGTATGCAGCTATACCTTTGTTTACTAAGTCCTGGTTTACATCATTAAACAGAATAGTTGCTCCTGCTTCAGCCAATGCTGTAGCTATAGAAAAACCAATTCCATAAGTAGCTCCTGTAATTAAAGCATTTTTCCCTGTCAAATCGAATAAATTCATAGTTTAATAAGTTTATAAGTTGTAGAATATATTTGTAAGTTTGAGAAGATAAAAACGATTTATCCAAAAAGATGCCAGTAATTGATGCTAATTGCTGTCCGTTTTTTTCAGTTTTATCGAATTGTCTTGCCGGTTGTTGTCGCAATTTACAATTAAAATCGTTGTATCATTCAGTGTTTCTGTTTTGATAAAATCATAGTTTTTTTCTGTTTTCCAAATACCGTTCAAAGTTACATTAATTTCCGAAGTTTTCGAAGGATTATCTTTCCAACTACGTGAATAAACACTCCTTTCAAGTCGTTTCCCGTTATTATCGTAATTGTCGTCCGGTTTTCCATCGTAGAAACGCAAATCAGGGTCAGAAACAGCAATTGTTAACTTATTTGCTATCGATTCGTCAGTCATTATCAAACAAGGTGTATCGACCTTTTTTACTAATAAATTAGCTGTGGTTGAAGGTTCAAAAAAAACATAACCGGACATTTTCGTTTGTTTATCAAAAACAATATGAGCCGTCGAGTCGCTTTGATGGACAATATATGAAGGTTCTTTTGCTTTTAAATACAATTTCAACTCTTTTTCAGATGGTTGAATCAATATCAAATATTCATATCGTCCGTTTTTCAGGTCACCACCGTGATTAATTGATGCTAAAGCAAAATCATTGCTGGTTGGAGCATCAGTTTCCTCATCAAATGACTGCTGAACAGATTTGGAAAATTGTACCTCTCCATTTTTTACAAAGAAATAATTGTTTTGTCCATCTGAGATAATTGTTTTCTCTTTTTTTACAGTTTCCTTATAAGGAAATTCCGTAATATTTTTTCCGTTCAAATAGTACGATTTGTTAATCTGGTCTATGTAAGTCTGAAAAAGGGTAGTTTGAGTTGGCAGTGGCAGAGCCGATTGAATATCAGAACCTAAAGCAACAGCTCTGTTGTCAAAAAAGAATACAGATTTTCGGGCACGTAGAGAACCATTGTACTTATCGTGTTCGTGCAATTTCATCGCAAAAGCTCCCTGTTTGTTATCCAGCGAAATACCACCGGCGAATGCTTCGTCGGATAACAGCATTTCCTCAAAACCGGAGAACTGATCCAGGTTTTTTATTTTTGCTCGCAATTCTTTCAAAGGTAAAACCGTGGCAGTTGTTCCGGGAAAGTGATTCCAATCCCATCCTTCCTGCCGAAAACCCGAACCTTCATTTGAGACCGGAGTTCCGGTTGCTAAAATTTGTATAGAACCGTGATTTATGTATCGTCCGTACATGTTTTCGCCACGATATATCTCAGTTGACCACAAATAACGACTGTGTCCCATTGCTGAAACCATCCAGTTATCTCTTCGATGTATATTCAGACAGGAATATGGAAAAGACCAGTTCCCGTTTGGAGAATTTTCAGCAATAAATCCAGCTTTTTTCAAGTCTTTTGATCTGATCGTTTCCTTTGGAATTAGTCTGAGGTAAGCTGCTGCAAGTTCCGAGTCAACCACCTGTTTTGTATCTGGACTTCCCGCTAAAGCCAGCAACGCATAATGTTCGGGATTTAACTGTCCTTTTCCATCGGGATGACGACCTGACAGTGAAAGGGGCCAGGTACGCAGATTACAATAAATCCGCATAGATAAGAGAGCCTTTTTTAATATTTCGTGGCTTTCCTGTGAAATCTTGAAATTTGTTTTGTTAAGCAGATAAACCGATTGAACAGCTCCGGTTAATCCGCCTACTGCATAAGCAGGATAATTGTGACGATGATGAAAAATCGAGCCATCGGCTTTGAAGGATCCTCTTGTCCCGTTTGAGTATTTAAAACCCTGATCGACCCACCGGGAAAAAGCATGAAGATAACGTATTTTCGATGCAACATCGTCAATCATCAAAATGCTGGTAAGCCTTCCAATAAGACTCGTATTAAATGCATCAATATCCATTTCCACATCTTTGGTGTCAGTTTTTACTTCGCCGGTACCTGCAAACCACTCCATTGACTGTTGTATGGTTTTATCCAGTTTGTTTTCCTTTAACGGTTTTGCCATTAAAAACATTGCAGGATAATAATCCCTCATGCTATATCCTAAGTGGTGTAATGTGCCCATTCCGCTTCCGGCCTGAAATCCCTGATCGAGCAAATGTTTCGTCAACAGAATAAACATTTCTGAAAATTGTTTTTTCTCTTTTTCATCAGTCGAAAGATTGTAACTGACAGCTAAATCAAATAAGGTTTTTACTGCTGAACTTAATCCCATCGGATTATCAAAAATCTTGTTGTAACGTTCAGCACCGAGATATTCGTAGGTTTCACCGTAGCGTTCAAAAAAAACGGGAAGCCCTTTTACAGATCCATCCTGGTTTAGTGAAATTTGATATTGATCGAACGATTTTCTTAAATCTTCAACCGATTTTATTTTCTTTCCTTCTAATAGTAAATTTCTTAAGCGGTTTGAAATAATTTCAGTACCTTCTTTTTCGGATATTGAAAAAGAAGAATTCAGAGGAATATCAAAATCTTTATTCCACGAACGAAGTAATATAAGCCAGTGATTTTCTGTGTTTTTATTGATGAAAGGTGCCTGAAAGTCAGCTGTATGCTGACGCACATCCTGCATTGAAGAAAGCATCATATGATCAAAATAAAGTGTGCCTTCAGGAGTATCGGGCGCAGTAAAACGAACCTCATCCATTCCTTCAACAGGGGTTCCCTGCATATCACGGTTGAAAGCAATCCAGGCTCCCCGCCAGCCTGAAAAATCTAAATTATAATCAAAATAACATTTGACCTGATTTTCTTTCAAAAATTCCACTTTCAGTTTTTCGTTTTTCAATGGTTTCTCAGAATAAACCCAAAAAACAAAAGTAGAAACAAAAGCGTCGCTTTTCTTTTTCAGCGGAATGTAACCGACATTTTGTTTAATCTCCCATTGAGCATTTGGTGCATTCCACGACCATTTAAGACTTTTTTTCAGATGTTTAAAATGATCTCTGCTGATTGATAAAGAGGATTTACCGTCCCTCGAAATATTGAGAGCTATTGTTTCAAAAGAAAGAATAGCAGGATTATCATATTCTTTGTTTGTTTTCTCAGCAAATGTCGAATTTACTAGAAGAATGAGAATAAGTAAGAGCAGTAAGTAATTCTTTATCATGTTGTTAATGCATTTGTTTTTAATGAGAACTTTGAATTTCAGACAATTATTGTCTGAAATTCATATTCAGAAGTAATTTGCTATTTTCTCTGTATTAACTTTATTTCTCAATGTTTCTTTGTCTGATTACTGCCTCAAGATAATAATAGTCTGCATAGTTAAGCGGAACATCTATTTCGTGTCCGTGAGGAATACTTCCAACCGAATGCATCAAGAGAAAATTGCCGTTCGTTCCAACTAATGCTGTGAATACGGGACTGCTTAACGATGACATAATTTTGTCGGCAGTTTCTTTGTATTCGGTTTTACCATAACCAACAAGCTCATACAAAGCTGAAGCTATTATGGCAGCCGCAGAAGCATCTCGTGGCTCGTTCGGAATGTTTGGTGCATCGAAATCCCAGTATGGAACCAAATCCTTTGGCATATTTTTATTGTTAAAAATAAACTTGTATATGTTTTCTGTAGCTTCCAGATACCTGGGATCGTGTGTATATCTATAACACATTGTGAATCCATACAGTGCCCATGCCTGACCACGTGCCCACGCCGATTCGTCAGAATAACCCTGAGCAGTCTGTTTGTGACGAACTCCACCTTTTATCTTGTCGTAATCAATTACGTGATAACAGCTCCAGTCTTTACGGAAATGATTTGCCAGCGTATTGTCGGCATGTGAAACAGCCATTTTATAATATGTAGAATCACCCGAAAATTGAGTAGCCTTGAACAGTAATTCCAAATTCATCATATTGTCAATGATTACCGGACACATCCATCCACGTTTAGCCTGCCAGCCTTTATCCTCATTCCAGGACTGTATTACTCCCGGTATTGGACGGAAACGTGTAGCCAAAGATTTGGCAGCCTCAATAATGACATCCCTGTATTTCTCGTTTTCGGTATAAGTAAGTGCATTACCATAACTACAGTTAATCATGAATCCGACATCGTGATGCCATTTCAGATACTTGATCGAATCTAAAGTTTCGGTATATTTCACTCCAAGATCGAGCCATTTTTTGTTTTTAGTCAGGTCGTACATGTAAAACATGGTACCAGGGAAAAAACCACTGGTCCAGTCATCAGAAGGTATATATTTTACTACTCCGTCAACTACAGTTCTTGGATTAATAAATCTGGCAGAGTCCTCTATGAGTTTAACCTGAAATCCAATCTGCTGTTCGGCAGTTGAAATGATGTCTGAAAACTGATTACGTTGATTAGTTTTACTAGTTGCAGAGTTGCAGCCAACTATTGTAAACGTAAGTATTGATGCTATTAAAATGTGTTTTATTTTCATCTTGTTCTTATAATTTTAATTGATCCATTTAAAGGTTTTTGATACTTCAATGTTTGAAACAGTACAGATATTAACTCCTTTAGCAATATCACCTGTGTTAATGATTACTTGTTGCGAATTTCCATCTGATATTTGCGATTTTAATAATTTACCATCGATCGAATATACAGATATTCTTCTGTCAGAACTATCTAATTCATTGAATCTGATAATCAGATTATCGTTGTTTTTCTGATAAATAAACCAATTGTTTACTTTATTATCTTCCACTTTAGTGTAATAATTTACTGCTGAAAAATATACCGGTTCACCATCTTTCAGATTAAAACTTACTACAGTTTCATCATTTACAGGCGGATAGAAAGTTACTCCTTCGATTGCTGTTTCTTCCCGCCAGTTCCCGGCAAGTGTTATTGTAATTGATGAAGGAGAACTTACCCAACCAAAAATCGGATCGGTAACAGGCTTTAAATTTGGATTACATACCGCAAAGGATAATTTATTATCTACAATGTTCTCTTTCTGCAATATAAGTAAAGATGAACTGCAGCTTTTTATTTTGCCGAATGAAATATTGCTCACAGCATCAAAAAATGCATAAGCATTGATTTGTGCAGGCAAATATATGATAGAGTGGAGTGTTGATGTCTGCGAATTTATTTTGTAGATGCTTCCTCCGTTATTTTGCAATTGAGCAGTCATTGCTTGCATTGCAGTCGTGTTTGTTCCCGGAACTACAACAAATGAGTAATTTTTAGATGTGGGCTTAACTCCATGATTTAAATAAGCTTTGGCAGCATTTAGTGTTGTAACCGGTGAAGCATAATCAGAACCATCTTCTTTCGGGGTACTTTGCGCATCGTATTTTACAACAATGTCATCGTTTCCCTTTGGAATAAAATATCCGGTTCCCGTAGGTGTTACAAACCAGTTATCTGTTGTTGAAGATAATGTTGTATTATATGGTTTTGTAACATTATTTCCGTTTACAACAAAATTACCATTTACGCCTGTAACAATATTCTGAAACAAATTAGTAGAAGTAAACCAGGCCGAATTATAGGTTCCGCTTGAACTGATGTTGCTTCCCAAACTTATTACCATTCCGTCAAAAGCAAACATAGACTTTTTGAAAGTAAGATTTGTCGGTGTAAACCGTTGACTTCCCCAGGAATCTATTTGATCAAAATCGGCAGCAAACATTCCGCAATCGCCCCATGACAATGCACCTGCAAAATCTTTCGTTTTGGTATATTGGTCAAACCGATCGGTTAAGTTTCTGTTGGGCATCAAATCCTGCCAGGTGTTATACTGAACAACTGTAGCGCCTTGTGGCATATTCCAGTCCCAACCACCGCCGGTGTTGTTTGTGGGCTCTCCGCTGTAAGCCAGCGATGAACCATCGTACAACACTTCGAGTGTGCCATGACTTTGATAACGCCCAAAACGATTAGCATTGCTGTAAATTTCAGCACCCCAGAATTTCGTTGTAGGTGAGCGCATAGTAACTACCCAGTTATTCTTTCGATAAATACCAATCGGACTATAATTGAACTGATAGAAACCTTCCTGGTTTGACGTGGGAACGTTATAAAAATTCGTTTTATAGAAATAATTATACTTACCCGCCAGTTCCTCATCCATTGCAGTACCCATGCAGTCGCCGCCAATACTTATCAGGTTTTGAAACAATGTTTTGTTGAAGTATAATTTCTGGCCACTTACAAAAGGATTGCGGCCTGCTAAAGAATTGGCAAAGAAGTGATTCTCATTAACATCATTGGTAGCCATCCGATACACAGAAACAACAGCTTTTTTTATTCTATTATATGCTTCAGGTGAAATGCGGTATTGGGTACCCTTTAAATAATTCATGTATTCCACCCATGTTTGGTAACAATACATGTAATTATTGTAATGTGTATTGTGATGAAAACCTGTTCCATCCGGTTTCAGTATATCATTTCCTCCAGGAATATATTCTGTATTTCGTTCAATAAAACGTCTGAATGCTTTCAATTCACGTACGGCAGTATTATCATCAGGGTAAAAAATAGCACTTGCCATGATGTGAGGAAGATAAAGATAAATAATATCTGAAACAAGACTGGTTTTGTAAATACTTTCCGGATAATACATGTTGCCATAAAAAGTAAACCAGCGAACCAATTTCAATAATTCTACTTTTTGTTCAGGCGTACAGGCATTTATTGCATTTAATAATCTGGCCGGGATATCACGTGAAGGTGTGTAATTACTGCTGGCAATAGCAAAACTACATCCTTCTGCAATTCCCTGATCTAAAATATGGTCGAGATAATTTGAAAAACGGGTCGTTATTGTTGAATTTGTTGGATTTTTCAAATAATCCGAAGCTAATACTTCCAGTCTTACTGCAATATTTGTTATTGAGTCGATGGTTAGATACTCAGGAAAGTTGTTAATAACTTTACCTTTAACACTTCCATCCGTATTTCGCTGTATATTCAATCCATCAACATAGCTACGCGCTTGAACCAAAACTGTTAAAGTTGGAGAAGCAGGTACTCTTACAAGTTTGTTCCTCAATAAATTCAAATCGGCTATTTCCTGAGATGATGCCGCTTGTACCGGAATGTCTTTGTCGAAATTGTTGATTGTGACAGGTTCAGTATTACCTGAAAAGTAATTTTTATCCAATACCCATTGATTCCCGACTACTCTGTCAACCGCAACTGTGGTGTTGAAATCCACTTTGTCAAAATATATTTTTCTGACTTTAGTATCAGTCCTTTTAAGAGTAAACTTTACTGATACAATGTCCTGCGAACTGTTAGAAGTGGAAAATTCCGTATATTTTCTGCTAAAATCACGCCATCCTTTGTAGTTTATTAAATAGAAAGCTTTTCTTCTCAATAAATTAAGCGCACTGTAATACTCAATTATTAATGTGTCGTTGGTTACCTCAGGTGAGTATAACTGTAAACGGGTGCCATTCGAAGTATTGGTCAGGAAACTTACAAAATTTACCCTGAGTGAGTTATTCCCATTTGTAATCCAACAAAGACTCTGATTCCCATCTTTAAAATGTTCGGTCGTAACAGATAAAACGTCGCCTCCTGATGCAATCCAGTCGGTTGGTGTTTCGGGTTCTTCAAACGAATAGTTTTGTCCTGAAACAAAAGTAGTCAGAGTGATAAATAATATGAATATTACATTCCTTTTCATGGTCATAATTACAGTCTTGCTGGTTGCCCTAATTTACAGTAATTTCAAATTGACGTATTAGCTCGTAAGATGATTCAAAGTTTGCATTTTTAGCCAGGAACGTGACAATATATTTACCTTTTTTATTGAATGTGTAATTATAAGCATCCAAGTCCATCGACATTTTTTTAATAGCTACTCCTGTGTCTGCTAGCCTGCTGTTAATTATCAGAGGATTTGAAATTACCCAATCGTCGTTGATTGAAGAACCGGAAGGCGATGACTGTATTCTTATTTCAGTTGAAATGTTTGACAGATTCCAAATACCCGAGCCGCCTGTGTTTTTGTACGGTGCCGTTAATGCAAGCATATCCAAAGCCTGAAATCCCATGTTTGATGCCTTGATTGCAGAAACAGCTCCGGAAGATTTCATAGTGTTTTCTATCTGCAAACCGGTTATTATCCATGTTGGTTGAGTGCTCGTATTTTGATTTGTAATGTATTGGAAAGCAACGGTAAGTTTTTTCCCCATATAATCATTCAATGGTAGTGCTACATCCACTGTACCATTACTTAGTGTTGGTAAATTGCATGACGCGGATATATCAGTCCATTGATTTTTTATCACAGCCAAAGAATCAGTCAGTTTATCGTATCCGCGTAATCCTTCGAATGTTGTTGATAAGTACACCTTCAGTGTACCTTCAATAATACCATATTGTGGCTTTGCATTAAACTTCAATGTGGAAGTGATTTCTTCGGCGGGAGTTTCCACCAGGTTTCTTTTTACATATTCATGACCTGATTCTCCGCTGTAAAATGTGATAAAATCGGGATCACCGGTGAAATTAAAAGTGATTGTTTTTCCGGAATCAACTACAAATGCATCACCTGATATCGTTCCTTCGTCAGTTGATGCTGTAACATTAAATTTTACAGGTTGTTTGAGTGCATCTTCACAACTCCATAATACGAAGCAACCAATGAGAATGGTTAATATTTTATTTTTCATTATTATCTTTTATTTTATGGATTTATCGGTTATATCTAATCAATATTTCTCTACTCCGGCTAATTACCAGCCGGGATTATTAGAGGTGATTTCTTTGTTTACTGATAGCTCGATACTTGGAATCGGGTAGTAATTATAATTTTCACTTACATTGTAATAACTGGCTGCGTATTTGAAGCCTGAGCCCCAACCTGGATCGTTAACTGAACTGCGCATCGACTGCATGTTTTTATAGAAGTCACCCCAGCGGATTAAATCCCAACGTCGAATGCCTTCAAAACATAGTTCCATAGCGCGTTCTTTTTTTACAGCATCTCTAAAAGTCGTTTGTTCCAGTGAGCCTACCTGATACTCAACAATGTGTGCTCTGCGCCTGACTTCGTTGATACAGTCATAAGCCAATTGAGTAGGAGCACTATTAATCTCGTTTTCAGCTTCAGCAATCATCAGTAATACATCACTGTATCGAAGTATCGGGAAATTTATAGGTGTGTAATTCTTGTTTTTTATCAAAACGGTTTCTAATTCGCGCCGATATTTTGCGCAGCACCGTGTTTTGTTATTATTGCTTGCCGATTGAGTCATGTCAGTACAAGGAAGTCCTTCCACAGTAGCCAAACCAGCACGTCGTTTTCCGAAATAATAATTACGTCCGGTTACTTGTTTTGGTGCAGTACTTGCGTAAACATATTCGTAAGGAGTAATATTCCAATCACAGCGGGCTGTGTCGTTTTCGCTTTCATACATGTTGAAAAGTTTCAGCGAGGCATATACAAATTTATAGCTATAACCCGGATTGCTCATTCCTCCCTGGTTCTGGTAAGGACTTACTGTGGAATAATCGTTGGTACTACCAAATCCAATCACATTTCCGATACGACCGGCGGACCAATCAGGTGAATTAATTCTGTTTCCGGCTTCTTCTGCTTCCCAGATACTTTCTTTCTTTCCGGTACTGTTGTATTTATCCTGGCATAAATCGGTAAAGACCTGACTATAACTTTTGGTTAATTCGTGAATTCCACTTTCCTTTACCTCCAAAGCCCATTTCTTTGCTTCCTGAAAATACTTTTGAACATGGTTGTCTGCCGTTTTATTGTCTCTGAAATGTTCTCCCGCACGAAACATGTAAATACGTGCCAGAATGCCCTTTGCTGCCGACTGTGTGACATAACCCGGATTGGTATTTGCTGCTGAATTTAAGTACGGTATTGATTTTACAATCTGATTTGTAATACTGTCATAAATAATCTGTTTGTCAGTCCGTGGAAGCGACAGATTATCGACACTTTGTGCTGAAGTAAGACGAAACGGAACATCACCCCATCCCTGTATCAAATTGAAATAATAAAATGCGCGAAGAAAAACGGCTTCAGATTTTACTCTATTCCTGATTGCCTCCGAAATGGTCTCATTCTTATCAACATTCTCAATCAGGATGTTTGCCCTGCTTATCCCGTCGTACAGAAGTCGCCAGTATGCGGAAATATATTGGTTTGTGCTGTTAGCGTCAGCTGTCATAATGCTTACAGGGGAATTAGCCCGTTGATAAAAGCTTAAATCATCACCTCCGGCGTTATATACCGGATAATAATTGCCATAGAAATATTCCTGACCCAGTGGGCTGTAAACTCCTGCCAGAAAAGACTGTAACTCAGATTCACTGTTGAAATATGTTTCAGGAGTAAGCTCGTGTGGTTGTTTGTCAAGAAACTCGCACGATGAAATAGTAAGTGTGAGTAAACTTGCAATAAATATTTTAATATATGTTTTCATCTTAATTTCGGTATTTAATTATAGTGTCAGATTAACTCCAAAATTTGCAGAAGCAGCTCTTGGGTATGCGGAAAAATCCAGGTTGGGTGTCAGAGCTTTTTCTCTGATTGAAACTTCGGGATCATATCCGGAATAATTATCCCAGGTGAACAAATTCTGAGCAGAGAGATACACTCTTAACGAATTAATTTTTAATTCTTTAATCAGTTTTTTTGGAAAATTGTATCCCAATGATAAGGTTTTCAGACGGAGGTACGAACCATCTTCAATAATTCTGCTTGAATACAGAAGATTGGATGATGAATTGTTCACTCTCGGAATATCACTGTCAGGATTGTCAAAAGTCCAACGATCGGCATAGCTTGCAAACTGATTTAGATCTTTACGTTTAGCAAATGAAGTTTCAAACATCAATCGGTTGGCATTGATGATATCAGCACCATAAGACCATTGAAAGAATATGCTTAAATCAAAATTATGATACGAAAAGTTGTTTGTAAATCCACCAACGTGAATAGGATCGCCACGACCTATAAATGTTTGATCATCGCTGTTGATAATGCCATCGTCATTCATATCTTTATATTTTGGATATCCCGGTTGTGTGTTATTCTCGGCAGTATAACGTGCAATGCCCGGTTTTAACGAGTAATTTCCGCCAACGACATTAAATTCATCCAGTTTGTAGGTCCCGTCATACAGGTATCCATACATCATACCGATAGGATAACCTACTTTTGCAATATAATTGTCTCCACCAAAGTTACGGTCGACAATTTCTGCAGTGATATAGGATCTCTGACCTTCATTCAGGCCAAGCAGTATGTTTTTGTTGAATGAAATATTAAAGCTTGAATTCCAGCTAAATCTCTTATTCTTGATGTTTGTCGTGTTAAGGGTGAACTCGAGTCCTTCATTTCGTACTTTTCCGATATTTTTCATTGCGCTGCCAAATCCTGAAGATATTGGTAAAGTGGCTTTAATCAGAAGATCGTAGGTGAGTTTGTTGTAATAATCTATTGTGGTAGAAATTCTTTCGTTTAGAAATACCAAATCCAAACCTGCATTCCACTGACTTGTGGTTTCCCATTTCAGATTGTTGTTAGCAAGGCTTACAGGAATAGTTCCTTTGATGATGGAGTTGTTAAAAGAGTAAACGCCATGTGTGTAACCAGAGGGATCGTTGTATGAACCGTTTCCGGCAGACTCCTGTGATAAACGCGCAAACCTTGCATATTCTTCAACTCTGTTATTGCCGGTTACGCCCCAGCCTAACCGAAGTTTACCGGATGTCAGTGCTTTTTTGAAATCCCTCATGAATTTCTCTTCTGTAAATGTCCAGGCAACTGCTGTTGATGGAAAATATCTGAACCGGTTTTGTGGGCTTAATTTTGATGATCCGTCAGCTCTGAATGAGGCTGTAAAATAATACTTGGAAAGATAATTGTAATTTACTCTGCCCAAAAACGACATCAGACTCCATTCGCTTTCCCCTGAATCATTCGTATTCGGAGTTCCCTGATACATACCTGCCATTCCCAATGATTCGTTAGGAATGTTCGTAGTTTTCATCGTGTAGAATTTGAAATCGTTTTCCTGTAGAGTAAAACCACCCAACATATTGATAGAGTGTTTTTTATTGATTAGTTTCTGATAAGTTAGTATGTTCTCGTTCAACCAGGTATAACTTTGGGATGTACCAACTGAAGCATTTACTTTATCGATTGATAGCTGAGATCCGTACCGTGTGTTTGAATTGTTGAATACTTCCAGCTTTCTTACATCGGTGGTGTAACCGCCCGAAACCTTGAGTTTCAATCCTTTTATAAACTCATATTCAGCAAAACCGTTGAATTGAGTGTAGGCGATATTGTTTTTACGGTATTCATTATTCAACGATAAATACGGATTAAACCGGTAGTCGATGGAAGTATCGACATTGGAATCTAATCCATTATTGATAAGTGAGTTCAAAGGAACTCCCGGTTGGGTCACCGGACGATAACCCCAAACGCTGTAAAAGAGGTTATTCATTCCGCTTGATGCTGTTTGTGAAGGTGAATTACCTGTCTGTGTAGAGTTTGAATAATTTACACTTAAGTTTATCCGTAGTTTGTTTCTTCTGATATCAGTGCCAAGTTTTCCCTGCAATCTTTTATAATTAGATTCAATCACAATACCATCCTGGTCGTAATAGGAAAAGGATGCATTGTATCTGTTATCAGCTGCACCTCCGGTCAGCGACAGACTGTGGTTTTGTTGCATTGCATCATGAAATATCAAATCCTGCCAGTTGTATTGTTCTACGTTGGCATAATCAGCCAGGGTGTATGTTTTATTGTCAATGGTTTTGTAATAACCGGTACTGCTCATTTCGGCAGGATTCCAAACTTCGGATTGTAATCTGACAAATTCATAAGCATTCATTAAGGGAATCGTACGGGTAATACGTTGTAAACCATAACTTCCATCATAATTTATATTTAGTTGACCAGTTTTGCCTTTTTTTGTCGTGATTATTACAACGCCATTTGCACCGCGTGCACCGTAGATAGCAGTCGCCGAAGCATCTTTCAGCACATCGATAGATTCTATATCGTTTGGATTGATTGAAGCGCCTGCTTTCGGATCTTCTACCGGAAAACCGTCAATAACATACAACGGAGAGTTATCCTGAGTTACGGAGTTTTTACCCCGGATAACGATGTTCATATTATTGCCGGGTGAACCTTCGGAT
>DAONDU010000057.1:0-9820 GCA_035402725.1 Paludibacteraceae bacterium
TGAACTGGAAGATATTTATCTACCTTTCAAGCCCAAAAGACGTACCCGTGCTGAAATTGCCCGTGAAAAAGGACTGGAACCGCTTGCGAAAATAATCATGAAGCAGCAATCAGATGATATTGAATCAGTTGCAGGACGTTTTATAAGTAAAGATGTGGCAGATACTGAAGTAGCATTGAAAGGAGCCCGCGACATTATTGCCGAGTGGGTGAGTGAAAGTGAAATTGCCAGAAATTTAATTCGTAAACAATTTGCATACGAGGCAAATATATCATCCCGGTTGATAAAAGGGAAAGAGGAGGAAGCACAGAAATTCCGCGATTATTTCGAATGCTCTGAAAAACTTGCACGTTGTTCGTCACACCGCCTTATGGCAATGCGCAGGGGTGAAGCTGAAGGTTTCCTTCGGGTAAACATTTCAGCCGATGATGACAAATGTATCACTAAATTATTGAGAATTTTCCAGAAATCAGATAATGAATGTGGACTGCAAGTAGCAGAAGCGGTGGAAGATGGATATAAACGTCTGCTAAAACCTGCCATAGAAACTGAGTTTGCCGCCGAAAGCAAAGAGAAAGCCGACCAGGAAGCAATACGTGTTTTTACCGAAAATTTACGTCAGCTGCTCCTGGCACCACCTTTGGGACAAAAAAGAGTAATGGGAGTCGATCCCGGATTTCGTACAGGTTGCAAAATTGTATGCCTGGATGAACAGGGAAACCTGAAACACAATGAGAATATATATCCCCATCCTCCGGTTAATGAGCATTCGCAGGCTATGCGAAAACTTCAAAAAATGGTAGAAGCGTATGATATACAGGCTATAGCAATTGGAAATGGAACTGCTAGCCGTGAAACGGAACAGTTTATTCAGAACATTCGCTTCGACCGTAAGGTTCAGGTATTTGTGGTAAGTGAAAACGGAGCTTCGATTTATTCCGCTTCCAAAGTGGCACGTGAAGAATTTCCGGAATATGACGTGACCGTACGCGGAGCTGTATCTATTGGTCGCCGACTGATGGATCCGCTGGCCGAACTTGTGAAAATAGAACCAAAATCCATTGGTGTAGGACAATATCAGCACGATGTGGATCAGGTCAAACTCAAAAAATCGCTCGACCAGACAGTTGAAAATGCTGTAAATAGCGTCGGAGTTAACCTGAATACAGCAAGCAAGCATTTGCTTACCTATGTTTCCGGATTGGGTCCACAACTGGCTCAAAACATAGTGAATTACAGAGCCGAAAACGGTTCTTTCACTAACCGGCAGGAACTTTTGAAGGTGACGAAAATGGGTGCAAAAACCTTCGAACAATGTGCCGGTTTTTTGCGGATAGCAAATGGCAGTAATCCGCTCGACAATTCGGCTGTACACCCAGAGAGCTATAGTATTGTAAATCAGTTTGCAACCGACTTAAAAATGGATATTAATCAACTGATAGGAAATAATAGCCTGAAATCAACGTTAGATTTAACAAAGTATGTGACCGATACAGTTGGACTGCCCACTTTGAACGATATTCTGGAAGAACTTGAGAAACCGGGAAGGGATCCGCGTTCTGCAATAAAGGTATTTGAGTTTGATCCCGACCTGAAGGATATAAAGGATTTGCGAACCGGCATGGAATTACCGGGAATAATTACTAACGTAACCAATTTTGGGGCTTTTTGTGATATTGGTATCAAAGAAAACGGATTAATCCATATTTCAAACCTGTCAGACCGTTTTGTGAGTAATCCGGCTGATATAGTATCCGTACATCAGCATGTCAGGGTCAGTGTAATCGATGTTGATATGACCCGAAAACGTATTCAGTTGAAGTTATTATGAATATATTAGAAAAATCAGAAATGAAAAAAACGATAAGTTGTCTGATCTTATTATTGATCGGTTTTTCTGGCTTTACTCTGAAAGCTGAAGAAAATGCCGTCATTAATGCAGAGCAGACTATGATCAATGAAAGTCTGCAGCTTAATAAAAATTCCATTTTGTTTTCCAGTCTTGTTTGGGATAAGAATAAAATCACATTGAAAAAAAATAAATCGGATTTTGGTAAGCAACTCTGGAAAAATGCAAATTTTGGCTGGAATACGTATAAAACAGATGATTATAAATGGAGAAATATATTAATCGGAACCGGATATGGCAGAAACTTTGAGCATGTCAAGAAAGCTTATTGGATGGTTGGACTGAACCTGAACTGGTCGAAATACACACTTTATCCCGACGGAGCATTCAATTGCACAGCCAATAAAGATTATCTTAAAACCACTTCATTGTCCGTTCCGGTTACTGCGGGATACACTATTTATACTTCCAAACTTAGGTCGATGAATCTAAAAGCTTTTACAGGACCGGTTTTTGAATATATTTTGACGTCAAAATTAAACGGTTACACAGATAATCTGCATCCTATCAACAATTTTCAAACAGGCTGGTCGGCGGGTGCCAATTTTCGGTTCTTATACCTGCTGAGTGCCCGTGTTACTTATACATATTACCCAAACAGCTTATTTGAAAATCATGACCTGTATCGACGTTCATTAAGTTTCTCTTTAGGTTTTTAAAAACCAGCTTTTCCCGTGTTCGTAACTTAGCTTCAATCCTTCATCCCTAAATTGAGTTTTTAATGTGTGCGATTAAAAATAATTTAAGTACTTTTGCGTACTTCAAATCAAAACTTAAATCAGATGTTACAATCAATGACCGGCTACGGTAAAGCCAGCTGTGAAATTAACAACAAGAAAATTGTTGTAGAAATAAAGTCATTAAACAGTAAGCAGTTAGATCTTTCTACCCGCATTGCCGGTATTTACCGGGAAAAAGATATTGAAATCCGCAATCTTATCTCACAAAAACTTGAACGTGGTAAAGTGGATTTTTCGTTGTATATCGATAATTCCGGAAAAGACAGTGGTTCGAAAATTAATCAGGCGGTAATAAAATCTTATTATGAACAACTGAAAGCACTTTCAGGTGATTTGGAAATACCCGAATCAACTGACTGGATGTCAATATTGATGAAAATGCCTGACGCGTTAAAAACCGAAACCGAAGAGCTTGATGAAAATGAGTGGATCGAGATTCTGAAATCTATCGAAACGGCTATTAATCAGTTAATTGAATATCGCAGACAAGAGGGGAAAACACTGGAAAATGTTTTCACACTGAAAATAGGCAGAATAGGGGAGTTTTTGGTCGAGATAGAGCCTTTTGAATCTGAACGGGTTGATAAAATTAAACAACGGCTGGATGAAAACCTTGCTGCGCTATCGGATAAAATTGATTATGATAAAAACAGACTGGAGCAGGAATTGATTTTCTATATCGAGAAGCTGGATGTAAATGAAGAAAAAGTCCGGTTGAAAAATCATCTCGAATACTTCATCAAAACAATGAAAAATGAACCATCACCGGGAAAAAAACTTGGTTTTATTGCGCAGGAAATTGGTCGCGAGGTAAATACCCTTGGTTCAAAGTCCAATCACAGCGAAATGCAGAAAATAGTGGTGAAGATGAAAGATGAACTCGAGCAAATCAAAGAACAGGTACTGAATACCCTTTAATTCTTTTTCTTAATGTATATTTTCGCTCTATAATTTAAGTTGTTCTGTATGCAGGGTAAACTGATTATTTTCTCAGCGCCTTCCGGTGCAGGAAAAAGTACTATTGTAAATTATCTGCTTTCGCGCGGACTGAATATGGAATTTTCCATATCGGCTACCTCGCGTGCACCCAGAGGCAACGAGCAGTATGGGCATGAATACTATTTTATATCAACGGAAGAATTCAAAGAACGTATTTCTAAAGGAGAATTTGTTGAATATGAGGAGGTTTATTCAGGTTGTTTTTACGGCACTCTCCACAATGAAGTAGAACGCATAACTTCATCGGGCCGAAATGTAATTTTTGATGTGGACGTGAAAGGTGGTTTGAATATAAAAAAACAATTTGGAGACCGTGCATTGGCTGTTTTTATTGCACCGCCGTCAATAGAAACACTTCGGCAGCGCCTTATAAAACGGAGCACCGACAGCCGGGAAATGATTGAAAAAAGGGTAGGGAAGGCTGCTTACGAAATGACCTTTGCGCCTCAGTTTGATGTGGTCATTCTGAATGATAACCTTGAAACAGCAAAAATGGAAGCCGAAAAGGTTATAAAAGAATTTTTTGAAAGATAATCATGTATAAACACATCAGAAACAATTAGTTATGAAATCTATCGGTTTATTTTTTGGCTCATTCAATCCTGTACATCTTGGACATACCAATCTGGCTGAATATATTTTTCGTTTTTCAGGTGTTGATGAGATTTGGTTTATCGTTAGTCCCCGAAATCCGCTGAAGGAACAGTCTGAGTTGATTGATGAACATCTGAGACTGAAAATGTTGCAGCTGGCAACCGCCGAAACAGAATACCTGATAGCTTCCGATATTGAGTTTTACC
Organism: Paludibacteraceae bacterium; assembly: GCA_035402725.1. GTDB lineage: Bacteria > Bacteroidota > Bacteroidia > Bacteroidales > Paludibacteraceae > UPXZ01. The sequence continues at coordinate 4,449 of DAONDU010000057.1, forward strand.
TCACAAAACCTTCATACACCATCAATACGCTGAAAACGCTAAGCGAAAAATATCCAGAAGATAATTTCATTTTGTTGATTGGCAGCGATAATATGCAGATTTTCGATCAGTGGAAAGATTATCAGACAATTCTGGATGAGTATTCAGTGGTTGTGTATCCACGCGAAGGTTATCCCTACGAGGACTTTGAAGAAATTTATCCCGATATGCAAATACTGGAAGAAGCTCCGCTTTTTGAGATTTCTTCAACTGAATTACGTCAATTGATAGCTGAAAAAAAGGATGCAAGCCAATGGTTGCATCCTGATGTATATCAGTTTATCCTCGAAAACGGTTTGTATCTGTCCTGAAAAAAATATCTCAGACTCATTACAGAAATGGATTGTTTTTTTTCTCATTTCCGATGGTTGTTTTTGGTCCGTGTCCGCTGTAAACCACCGTGTTGTCGGGCAATGTAAGCAGTTTTTCCTGTATGGAACGAATTAGTGTTGAATAATCACCTCTGCCCAAATCAGTTCTTCCAATCGATCCGTTGAACAAGGCATCTCCTGTGAAAACAATTCCCTCTTTCTGATTATAGAATGCCAGACTGCCCGGTGAGTGACCCGGCACTGATAGACATATCATACTGCTGTTTCCAAACTTTATTTCATCACCGTCAGTAAGGTATTTGCCTAAAGGTTGTACAGCTTCTTTATAGGGCAGACCGAACATCTGAGCCGATTGGTGTGCTGTTGCAAGCAGAAATTCATCTTCTTCACTGGCTTCGGGGGCAATAGCGAAAGTATCAAACAGAAACTTGTTTCCAAATTGATGATCAAGATGTAAGTGAGTGTTAATCACTTTTATAAGAGATAATTTGTGCGTTTCCATATACTTAACGATTTCCGCTTTTTCCCTTTCATAAAACATGCCAGCATCGATTATGATCGATTCACCGGTTTCGTCATACGCCAGATATGTGTTTTCCTGAAATGGACTGAATGTGAATGTTTTAACTGTCATAACTATAAGTCGGGATTTTACAGCGGCACATAAACCACTTTCTTGGTTTTGAAAAATTCACCTTCAAATTGATCGCTCAGTTCGTAGGTTTCAGCAAAGTTTTTATAGGGGAGTATTTCGTGCTGCAGTTCGCCTCCTTTCAGACATATCAAACCATTGGGGAGCGCATTTTGTTGTTTAGTGCAAATATTTTTTCTGACCAGCTTAACCAAATCATCAAGCGGCATCACAGCCCGGCTTACCACAAAGTCGAATTTGTTTTTTTCCTCTTGTACACGTTCATGCTTTAATGTGATGTTGTTTAGTCCAATAGACTTTGAAACTTCGCTTCCAACTTTAATTTTTTTGCCTATGCTGTCGATGAGTGTGAACCGTACCTGCGGAAACAATATTGCCAGTGGAATACCAGGAAAACCTCCTCCGGTTCCAACATCAAGAATTGAAGAACCCGGTTTGAAGCTAATCACTCCGGCAATACCCAGCGAATGCAAAATATGTCGCTCGTACAGGTTATCAATATCTTTACGTGATATGACATTGATTTTTGAGTTCCAGTCCAGATATAAATCAAACAATGCCTTATACTGATTTTTCTGCGTTTCGGTCAGATTTGTAAAGTATTTTAGAATTTCATCCATATTATCTTGATTATAGAATACCGAGTGAAAGATTGTTTCGAAATTCAAAAGTACTTGTTTTTTTAGAAATAATAAAATCAGATTTTGTTACTGTCAGGGTACATGATTTCAATATTGTTCAGATAAATAAAAATGTATAACTTTGCAACCCGAAAAAAACAAATTAAATAACGAAATTTACAAACTACAATAAAAAATTATGAAAGCATTTGTATTTCCCGGACAGGGCGCTCAGTTTACAGGAATGGGTAAAGACCTGTACGAAAAATCGCCTGTAGCAAAAGAATATTTTGAAAAAGCAAATGATATACTTGGATTTCGGATTACCGATTTGATGTTTGAAGGCACTGCTGAAGATCTCCGTCAGACAAAAGTAACTCAACCGGCAGTTTTTCTTCACTCAGTAATCTCAGCCATCGCATTGGCCAATGAATTTAATCCCGATATGGTAGCCGGACACTCGCTGGGCGAATTTTCTGCACTCGTTGCTGCCAAAGCACTCACATTCGAAGATGGTCTGAAACTGGTTTATGCACGTGCAATGGCAATGCAAAAAGCTTGCGAAGCTGAACCATCAACTATGGCTGCTGTACTGGGTCTCGATGATGAAACAGTTGAGGAAGTATGCGATAGTATTAAGGAAAATGTTGTTGTTCCTGCCAACTATAATTGTCCGGGACAAATTGTAATTTCCGGTTCGATAGAAGGTGTGGATCAGGCTTGTGAGAAGTTAAAGGAAAAAGGCGCTAAACGTGCTTTAAAATTACCGGTAGGCGGTGCATTTCACTCACCGCTGATGCAACCTGCCAGTGAAGAACTCAGAGCAGCTATTGATGCAGCCATTGTCAGCGAACCGATATGCCCTGTTTATCAGAATGTTAATGCCTATCCTCAAACAGATCCCGTAGCCATCAAACAAAACCTGATAGCCCAGCTTACAGCTCCGGTAAGATGGACACAGACGGTAAAGAATATGATTACAGATGGTGCTGTTGAATTTGTAGAACTCGGTCCTGGCGATGTACTCAAAGGATTGATTAAAAAAGTAAATCCAGATGTTACTGTAGGATAATTTTATCGAGAAAAAAGTTTTTTTGAAAATATTCAGGCACAAAAATTTAATTATTTGTGCCTGATATTGTTTAAATAAATACAGAATAATCGATTTCCCAGTTTTTTTCGTACTTTTGTATGTACAATTTAATCAGAAAAACACTTAAACCATGGATACTCAGTTATTGAGGAATAAGGAATTGTACCCAACTGAAGAAGTGCTTCAAAAAGTACTGATGGATAGTATTCAGGCTTATAATCAGCTGGTTACAACTATTGCTGAGCTGCAGGCTGAAATGATATGGAGGTATTACAATGACGGAAAATCCTGGCTTTGTAAGGTTCAGCATAAAAACAAAACCATTTTCTGGTTATCTGTCTGGGACGGTTATTTCAAAACAACTTTTTATTTTACAGAAAAAAACTGCCAGGGAATTGAACTGCTTGATATTGACCAAACTATCAGGAATGAATTCAGAAATAATAAACCCATCGGAAAGTTTTTACCACTGACTTTGACAATACAAAATAGAAAACAACTGATTGATTTACTGAAAATTGCAGAATATAAAAGAGGATTAAAATAATATAGCTTTTAATTTTATGTTTAGAACAAATACTTGTGGAGAACTCAGGCTTGCCGATGCAGGTAAAAAAGTAACCCTTGCCGGATGGGTTCAGCGCAGCCGCAAAATGGGCGGTATGACTTTCATTGATTTGCGTGACCGTTATGGAATTACGCAATTAGTATTTAATCAGGATGTTAATGCTGAATTGTGTGACCGGGCCAATAAACTTGGACGAGAATATGTCATTCAAATCTGTGGCGAAGTGGCAGAACGAAGTAATAAAAATACCCACATCGCAACCGGTGAAGTGGAAATACTTGTAGATATTCTCAACGTATTGAACGAGGCAAATACACCACCATTTACCATCGAAGATAATACAGACGGGGGCGATGATATCCGTATGAAATACAGATACCTGGACCTGCGCCGGAATAGTGTAAGAGCAAATCTGGAGTTAAGACATAAAATGACCATCGAAACCAGAAGTTACCTCGACAAACTGAACTTTCTTGAAGTGGAAACACCTGTTCTGATTGGTTCTACACCCGAAGGGGCACGCGACTTTGTTGTACCTTCGCGCATGAATCCGGGTGAATTTTATGCATTACCACAATCACCGCAATTGTTCAAACAGTTGTTGATGGTTTCGGGCTTCGACCGATATTTTCAGATTGTAAAGTGCTTCCGCGATGAAGATTTACGTGCCGACCGTCAGCCGGAATTTACTCAGATCGACTGTGAAATGTCATTCGTACAGCAGGAAGATGTGCTGAATACCTTCGAAGGACTGGCCAAACATCTTTTCAAAACGATAAAGGGAATTGAAATGAACGAACCTTTCCCGAGAATGACCTGGCACGATGCAATGAAGTATTATGGTTCCGACAAACCGGATTTACGTTTCGGAATGAAGTTTGTTGAGCTTAAAGAAGCCGTTACAGGTCATGATTTCAGTGTTTTTGATGAAGCAGAGTATGTGGGCGGCATCTGTGCAAGCGGTTGCGCATCGTACACCCGCAAGCAACTGGATGAACTGACTGATTTTGTAAAACGTCCGCAGATAGGAGCGAAGGGACTGATTTATATCCGCATGAATGAAGACGGAACGGTCAAATCATCTGTTGATAAGTATTTTAATGAAGAAAACCTGAAAAATATTGCCGCCAAATTCGAGGCTAAAGTCGGTGATTTAATATTAATTCTATCAGGACCAAAACGTAAAACACAGAAAGCATTGTGTGAATTGCGGCTGGAGATGGGAGAGAGGCTAGGTTTGAGAGACAAACAGGTTTTTGCACCCCTCTGGGTTATCGATTTCCCGTTATTTGAATGGGATGAGGAAGTTCAGCGCTTTTTTGCGATGCATCATCCTTTCACATCACCAAAACCGGAAGATATTCACTTACTCGACAGCGATACAGGTAACGTACGCGCCAATGCTTATGATATGGTCATCAACGGGGTAGAACTTGGTGGAGGATCCATTCGTATACACGACAGTCAGTTGCAACGCAAAATGTTTGAATTACTTGGATTTACACCCGAAAAAGCTCAGGCTCAGTTCGGATTTTTGATGGGAGCCTTTCAGTACGGTGCACCCCCGCATGGTGGTCTGGCATTCGGACTTGACCGTTTTGTATCATTATTTGCAGGTCTGGATAGTATCCGTGATTGTATTGCTTTCCCGAAAAATAACTCCGGTCGCGATATGATGATTGATGCACCGTCGAAAATTGATCAAAGCCAGCTCGATGAATTGAATCTTATTGTTGATATAAAAGAATAAGTAAAATATATTTTCAAATAAAAAATCGCAGAGAAGAATTTTCTCTGCGATTTTTTATGTTTCAAATTTTGAAAGGATTCATAACTCCAAACCTTTTCAAACTTGAAATAATATTTCTGAAAAATTGGAGGTACATAATTACAGTAAATTCTATTTTACATAATATAAATTATAGGAAAATGACATCAATTTTAATTTTGCCAGGTTTATTGTAATTTATGTCAATTTTCCATGAAAACAACTTTCGCTGAGAATTCAATATTTTCCATTCGATTAGTATTACGGTCAGTTTATCAAAATCTCAGAATATCTGCACTT
>DAONDU010000057.1:9920-15104 GCA_035402725.1 Paludibacteraceae bacterium
CTTTACCTGTATGTCAGGTTTCTTATAAAAAATATTATATTATTGGAAATAAAATATATACAAATATATTTCATTAAAATAGGGTAGTCCCCTACTCGACTTTTCAGATTTTTATTGCAAATTTCTTTAATCGCTGATCAAGCATATGTTGAGGAATAATTTGCTTAATTGTCTCTGCTACAGCATTTAACTGTCCTTCCCGGATAAAATCCTGATGAATTATCAATGAAATTTCTCTCACAGGTTCCGGATTTACCAGCATTCGCAGGTTTTTTTTCTGATTTTCGCTAAGCGAATTGGTATGAAGCTCTGGAATAACAGTATAGCCCCCATTTTCGTCAACGATTTTAATAAGCGTGTCAATACTTCCGGCTTCGTAAATATTGCTTGCAGGTGAAAGTTTACAAAAATTAAAAACCTGACTTCTGAAACAATGTCCTTCCTCCAAAATCCATAAGTTTTCAATTCGTAAATCATTGGAATTCAGCTCGCTGCAACTATATAATTCATCATCGGGCGAAATATAGGCAACGAATTTTTCATAATATAATGGTATTTCGAGTATTAGAGGATTATTTAAGGGCGTGGATGCGATTGCCATATCAATTTCTCCTAACAAAAGTTTTTTTTCAAGAACTGATGTATGCATTTCGGATACCTTGAATGACAAATCGGGATATTTTTTATTGAAGTGTACAAAAAACTGCGGCAGCAAATAAGGCGCAACCGTTGGAATGACAGCAATATTAAAATTTCCGGTTAAGTTACCTTTTTCATTAGAAACCACTTCTTTGATCCGGCCAATCTGACAGACTGTACTTTGAGCCAGATCAATTACTTTTTTGCCAATTGGAGTTACTTCAATCGGATGTTTTGAACGATCAAATATCTTTACATCAAGTTCATCTTCAAGCTTTTGTATCATCATACTCAAAGTAGGTTGTGTAACACCTGCAGATTCAGCTGCCTGTACAAAATGGCGCGTTTTATTCAGCGCAATAATGTACTCAAGTTGTTGTAGAGTCATTCTATTGTTGTTTATATTTACACAAAGATATAAATATACTTTATATTACTATAATTTATTTTCCAACCACTAAAAAATATCAAATTATAGATACTAAAATTGATATTGTTAAAATTTCAGTTATTTTTGCTGAAAAAAATAATGAAGAAATATAATCTTTTTATACTGATACTTATATTCAGTTTGAATGCCTCGCAGGCACAGCTGTTGTGGAAAATCAGCGGTCATGGCCTTGAAAAACCTTCATATCTCTTTGGTACACATCACCTTATTCCTATTCAGTTTTTGGATAGTGTTCCCGGATTATACAAAGCGTTTAATTCTACTCAAACTGTTGTTTCCGAAGTGGTGCTTAACAATCTTGATACAGCGCCTGCCATACAACGAGCGGCGTTACTTCCCGATTCAATTACCATTCAAACTTTACTTAGCAAGACTGATTATGACTTTGCAAATGAAGAGATTACAAAGACACTCCGAATGAGCCTCAATAGTCTTAACAAGATGCATCCTTCGCTCATTGCAAAGTTTTATGAATTAGAACTTTATAAAACAGTTGAGCATTTTGATGAGAATACGAAGTCTGATTCCTATTTTCAGCTTGTAGCAGCACAGAAAGGTATTCCGGTTGTCGGACTGGAGACAGTAGAAAAGCAACTCAACTTGCTTTTTCCAAAAAACTACCAAAAAGAGGCACAATTGCTTATTGAAACTATCAGAAACAAAGATAAACTTATTGGCGAAATTAATGAAATGAACCAGATGTACCGCAAAGCGAAAATCTATGAATTAGAAAAATTGGCATCACAATCGAATAAACGATGGAATGTGAGTGAAGAAGAAAATTATGTTCTTGTTGACGAACGAAATATTGACTGGATCAGGCAATTGCCCGAATTACTAAATAAAAGCAGTTGTTTTATAGCAGTTGGAGTTTTACACCTGCCCGGTACTAATGGTCTGATAAATTTGTTAAAAAAAGAAGGTTATAAAGTGACAGCTATAAATTGATAAAAATTCGGTGAAGCATTCAAAATTAAATCAAATTAATCGCAATAATCTTTTTTTAATTACAATTTAAATTATAATTTTGCAATTCAGTTAAAGTCGATAAAAACAACAGAATAAATGAGTAAAACAAAGAAATTTCTTCTGCCTGAAGCAGAGACTCCTACCCAATGGTACAATATTTTGGCAGATATGCCCAATAAACCAAAACCAATTCTAAATCCCGGAACAAAACAACCTTTAAAGCCAGAAGATCTTTATCCGATTTTTGCTGAAGAATTGTCCCGTCAGGAATTGAACATGAGTGATCAGTGGATCGAGATACCTGAAGAAGTACGTGATAAATATATGATATATCGCCCTACTCCACTTGTAAGAGCATACAATCTGGAGAAAGCGTTGGATACACCGGCTCATATTTACTTTAAAAATGAAAGTGTGAGTCCTGTGGGTTCACACAAGTTGAACTCTGCATTAGCTCAAGCCTATTATTGTAAGAAACAAGGCATTACAAATATCACCACCGAAACAGGAGCCGGACAATGGGGAACCGCCCTTTCATTTGCTGCAAAAATATTTGGTCTGGAACTGGCTGTGTACATGGTCAAAATCAGCTACGAACAAAAACCGTATCGCCGTTCACTCATGCAGGCATGGGGTGCACAAGTTATTGCATCGCCCAGCATGTCGACCAAAGCTGGCCGGAAAATAATTACTGAACATCCGAATTATCAGGGAAGTTTGGGAACTGCAATTTCTGAAGCAATAGAACTGGCTCTTCAAACGCCTAACTGCCGCTATACACTGGGTAGTGTACTAAACCATGTTTCACTTCATCAGACCGTCATCGGACTTGAAGCTGAAAAACAAATGGAAATGGCAGGAGAATATCCGGATATTATTATCGGATGTTTTGGAGGAGGTTCTAACTTCTCAGGCATATCCTTTCCGTTCATGCGTCACACAATAAATGAGGGACGAAAAACACGCTATATTGCTGCAGAACCAGCATCATGCCCAAAACTGACACGTGGAGTTTTCCAGTACGATTTTGGTGACGAAGCTGGCTACACTCCTCTCCTTCCGATGTTTACACTCGGACACAATTTTGCACCGGCTCATATCCATGCCGGAGGTTTGCGTTACCACGGTGCCGGAACCATTGTCAGCCAACTGATGCTCGATAAGTATATGGAAGCTGTGGACATACCGCAGATCGAATCATTTGAAGCGGGTATTTTATTTGCCCAAACTGAAGGTATTATGCCTGCGCCGGAGTCGGCACATGCCATAGCTTCGGCAATCCGCGAAGCAAAACAGGCAAAGGAAGAAGGCGTGAAAAAAACAATTTTATTTAATCTCTCCGGACATGGATTTGTTGATATGGCCGCTTACGATCAGTTTATTGCAGGCGATTTAACCAACTATGAACTCAGTCAGGAAAGCATTGATAAAACTACAGGATTGTTGGAAAAAATAATCTGAGAATAATTTTTCTTATACAAAAGAACGTAATCCGATTGGTATTACGCTCTTTTGTTAAATAGAACTTTATTTAATGAACATTTTTTTCATCCGGATTTATTATCAGTCGCAGGGATGTGTCTTTTGTTACGTAGCTCCAGGCCCAGTTAATGAAGATAATCAGCTTGTTTCTTACGCTCAGAATTAACATCAGGTGCAAGAACATCCACACAAACCAGGCAAATAAACCCTGAAATTTCCAGAACTTAAAATCTACAACCGCTTTATTCTTTCCGATTGTAGCCATTGAGCCTTTATTTCTATATTCATATTCAGTCGTTTTCTTTCCTTTAAGCATTTTTTTTATATTATCAGCTAAATTTTTTGCCTGAGTAATTGCCACATTAGCAACCTGAGGATGACCTTTCGGATAATCGGGAGTTTCCATATAGGCAATATCGCCCACTGCATATACATTCTTTGTGTCTTTCACCAGGTTATTTCTGTCAACAACATATCGGTTTCTTACTAAATTATCAGGAGAACCAACTCCCTGTATGACATTGCCGGTAACACCAGCAGACCAGATCAGAGTACTGCAACGGATTGTTTCTCCGGTGTTTAACTTTGCAGTATTACCATCATAACTATTTAAGATAACACCGGTCTTAACTTCTACTCCCAGATCTTCCAGATACTTTCTCGACATTTTTTTTGATACATCACTCATCACACTAAGTGTAAAAGGACTTCCTTCGAGCAGTATAATTCTGAGTTTTGAGAAATCGACGTTGGGGTAATCTTTTGGTAAAATGTCATTTTTCAATTCAGCAAAAGAACCGGCAAGTTCTACACCCGTAGCGCCGGCTCCTACAATAATTATATTCATCAGGGCTTCCTTTGCTTCAAAGGGGGCGGTTTGATAAGCCTCGAAATTGAGCAAAATCCGGTTGCGAATTTCAATCGCTTCCTGCATGGTTTTCATGGCAAGTGAGTTTTTCTTTATTTCCTCATTGCCAAAATAATTAGTCGTACAACCTGTACCAATAATCAAATGATCGTAATGCACAACTCCATTGTTAGTAATCAGCATATTATTGCCCGTATCGACACTTTTCACTTCTGCCATCCGGAATTCAAAGTTTCTGTAATTCTGAAAAACCTTTCGGAATGGGAACGAAATGCTTGCCGGTTCCAGACGGGCACTCGCAACTTGATAAAACAATGGCTGAAACGAGTGATAGTTCTGTTTATCAATCAGTGTAATACGCAGTGGTGTGGTTTTGAGTTCCTTTACCAGTCGCATGCCAGCAAACCCTCCTCCAACAATAACCACATGATCTTTTGGTCTAAAATTCATCATCTTTTACTTTTTAATTTGAGAATGCAAAATTACAACAACTACTTCAATAAGAAAACAAATTAAAGAAATATTTCTTTAATTCACGCAGTTAATTCGGAACAAAAATTTTCAATTTTACAAATCTCAATAAATAACAGATATTCAATTTTATATAAGGTTATTTCATGCTCTTTATGGAATACTGAAATCAATTTTCTTGATTTAATGCAAAAATAATTTTTTCATTCTAAAAATAAAGTGTATCTTTGCACTCGCTTTTGAGAAAGTATTTCGGGGTGTAGCGCAGTCCGGTTAGCGCACCTGCTTTGGGAGCAGGGGGTCG
>DAONDU010000058.1:0-15029 GCA_035402725.1 Paludibacteraceae bacterium
CGCCTGAAGTGGAACAAATAGCGCTCTATATCGGAAATCAGCGTGGCTACCCGACAGCTTTCTATCTGCCCGAATACGTAGGTCCCGAAAGTGAAGGTGTCGATACTTCAACTGTTGATATGAGTAAACGCGACCCTATGTTCGAAGAAGCTGCCCGTCTGATTGTGGCCAGTCAGCAGGGATCAACCTCCATGATACAGCGTAAATTTTCTATCGGATATAACCGCGCAGGCCGCATTGCCGATCAGCTTGAGGTTGCGGGTATTATTGGCCCGAATGAAGGTAGCAAGGCACGACAGGTACTGGTGCAGACAGAATATGAACTGGAACAGATACTGAAACATCTGTAACAGAGAGATTGTAATGGCCGATTCATTATCAACTGATTACAACAAATTATTTTTTACCGGTTAATAAAGAATATAAATTGGCATACAAGTTGCTGGTTGAAGGATATAATCCTATAATTGATAAAAATGAATATAAAAAAAATAGTTTTTAGTTTGATGATTGCCATTGTGGCATTTACCTCCATTAAAGCTCAGAGCAATTCCGGTGCGGTAAAAGTAGTCGATAATATGCTTCAGTTGCTTAAAAACAATGCGATAAAGACAAACTTTGAAATGGTGGTTAAAGAACCTTCCTCTCCTCAGTCACACCGGATGAAAGGTAACTTTACCATGAAGGAAAATAAATTCATTCTGAATACAGCCGAAATGAATGTTTATTTCGACGGCAAAACGCAATCGGCATATATGACATCGGTCAATGAAGTGTCCATCACTAATCCGACTGAAAAGGAGCTGGCTGAAACGAATCCGATGGCAATAATATCATCTTATAAAAGAAAATCAACAATTAAGTTTGTTAGAAGCAGCATCTCAAAGTCGTTTCATAATATTGAGTTGATTCCTAAGGATAAAAATTCGTCATTCAAAAAGATAGTATTGAATGTGAACAAAACCAATAATTATCCGTTGTTTATTCAACTGATTGATAAGGGCGGTATGATTACCGATTTAACATTAACGCAGTTTAAAAGCGGACTAAATATCAGTGATAACGCTTTCGTCTTCAACCCCAAAAAATATAAGGATATTGAGATTAATGATTTGCGATAACAGATTTGAAAATTTGTTATTGGCTCGTGTTGAATGCGTTAGTTTGATAGTCACTTTAAATTAACGCATTTAAATTTTAAAAATAGTAAAACAATAAATAATAAACAAAAACAAGAAAACGAATGAACGAAAAAGTAAGATGTCTGATCATTGGATCAGGGCCTGCTGGTTACACAGCGGCAATTTATGCTTCAAGGGCTAATCTGTCGCCCGTTTTGTATGAAGGAATGCAACCTGGCGGTCAGTTAACAACCACCACCGAAGTAGAAAATTTTCCCGGATATCCTGAAGGTATCACCGGACCCGAACTAATGGAAGATTTGAAAAAACAGGCTACTCGTTTTGGGGCGGATATCCGTTTTGGGATGGTTACAGCTACCGATTTGTCATCGGCTCCTTACAAAATAACCATAGATGGTGAAAAAGTAATTGAAGCTCAAACATTAATAATTTCAACCGGAGCAACAGCCAAATACCTGGGATTGCCGGATGAAACAAAATATGCCGGTTCGGGTGTGTCTGCCTGTGCCACCTGCGATGGATTTTTCTATCGTAAACGCAAGGTTGCAGTAGTTGGTGGTGGCGATACAGCAGCCGAAGAAGCTGTTTATCTGGCAAATATTGCCGAAAAAGTATATCTGATTGTTCGTAAGGATTATCTGCGGGCTTCGAAAATAATGCAGAAACGTGTCATGGAAAATCCAAAAATTGAAGTTCTGTTCGAACATGAAACACTGGGTCTGACAGGCGATATGGTAGTACAGGGTGCTGATCTGATTAAACGCAGAGGAAATCCAGACGAAGAAAAAGTCCATATTGAAATCGATGGTTTTTTTCTAGCAATCGGGCATACTCCTAATTCGCAGATATTTAAGCCCTGGGTCGAAACGGATGAGACAGGCTACATTAAAACAATACCCGGGACACCCAAAACTAATGTTGAAGGTGTATTTGCAGCCGGTGATGTTGCTGATCCCCATTATAAACAAGCTATTACCGCAGCCGGAACAGGTTGCCAGGCAGCTATTGAAGTTGAGAGGTATCTTTCTGAAAAAGGTTTATAGCGTGACGACAATTTTACATAAAAAAAGCAGCGTTAAGCTGCTTTTTTTATGAGTAATAATTCTATTTTATTTCTTCGAGCATGCGCAGAGCGACTTCCAGTATGCTTGTATCGTCCAGTTGAACAATACCTCCGTCAGGCCCCGGTTCGATATGCAGTCCTACACTCTTTCCCTCTTTATAATCACCACTTCCGAAATAATTCTTTACTGTTTGTTTTTCCAGGCCAAGTTCTTCGGCGATCTTGGCCATACTTCCGCTTGGCAGAGCATCTTTTATTCTGCGCAATTCGTTAAAAGTTATTGTCTTAGTCATAGCAAATGGAATTTTATAGTTAATACTTTTGTGTTTATATTTTGAGCAATAAACATAGTGTTTTAATTTTACTTTTCCAAACTTTATGGTGAAAAAAAACCTATTTTTTTTACAAATGCATTAAAGCTCAGTTACAGTTATATGATATTCAATCAATTATCTGATTTTGGAATATTGAGCGTAAAATTCCACAATTGTTTCAATTCCTTTTTCAAATAAATCCAGCGGGAAATTTTCATTTGGTGAATGGATAGCATCCGATTCCAAACCGAATCCCATCAGAACTGGTTTCACTTCCAGAATTTGTTCAAATACAGGCACCACACCGATACTGCCGCCCCGCCGTACCGGTAAAGGTCTGATGCCAAATACTTTTTCGTAAGCCTTCTCAGCAGCCCGGTAGGCATCGGATTCGATGGGGCAAACGTAACTTTCAGCACCGTGAAGCTGGCGAACTTTTACATCGATATATTCGGGAGCAATCTGCAGAATGTGTTTCTCAACAAGCTTAGCAATCTTTTCGTATTTCTGATGGGGTACAAGCCGGGCCGAAAGTTTAGCGAAAGCTTTTGACGGAAGTACTGTTTTACTGCCTTCGCCGGTATAGCCACCCCAGATACCGCAAATATCGAGAGCGGGACGAATGCCGGTACGTTCGATGGTGCTGTAACCCACCTCACCAAATACCTGTTTTATTCCCAGATTGGCTTTATATTCTTCTTCGCTGAATGGTATCCTGGCTATGAGTTCTCGCTCTTTTTCGGAAACATCTTCAACATCATCGTAGAAGTGAGGAATAGCGATGTGTCCCTCTTCATCTTTAAGCTGTGCAAGTATCTTAGTCAGTTCGAGTATGGGATTGGCAACCGCGCCTCCAAAAATGCCTGAATGCAAATCGCGATTAGCAGCAGTGACTTCAATTTCCCAGTAAGCCAAACCGCGAAGTCCGGTAGTTATGCTGGGTGTGCTGGCCGAAAGCATACTTGTATCCGAAACCAAAATGGTATCACATTTCAGTTTTTCAGTATTGGCGCTGCAAAACTCTTCAAGGCTTGGCGAACCAATTTCCTCTTCGCCTTCCAGCAGAAACTTTACATTAGACTTCAGTTGATTGGTTTTTACTAAATATTCAAATGCTTTTGCGTGCATGAACGACTGCCCTTTGTCATCGTCGGCTCCGCGCGCATAAATTTTTTCATCTCTGATTTCGGGTTCAAATGGAGGTGAAGTCCATAATTCAAGAGGTTCGGCAGGCATCACATCATAATGTCCGTAAACCATAATTGTAGGCAATTCGGGATCAATCATTTTGGATGCAAAAACAATCGGATTACCTGTTGTCGGCAGAATTTCCGCGTAATCGACTCCAGCTTCTTCAAGCAAATGCTTCCAGCGTTCAGCACATTGCTGAATGTCAGGCTGATGGCTTGTATGAGAACTAACACTTGAAATTCGAATCAGACTGAAAAGTTCCTCCAAAAAACGGGATTGATTATCACGAATGTAATTTTTGATATTCATAAATATAAAAATTAGGTTTTTGAGTTTATTGATTTGCAATATTTATTAATGCTTCTTTTCAGTATGTAAAGTTAGGAAAATTTGCTAAAAAACAAATTTTATGATAGAAATCGTTCAATGAATAACAGCATTTATTTTTGAATTGAGAAAGAGATAAAATTCACATTTAATTTGCTAAATGACAAGTTTTTTGTAATTTTGCATGTTTAGATTGTTTCCCGGGGGTGATAAGTCTTTTATATATAATTTTCTTATACAAAGAAACATTAATTAATTCTATCAGAAATCAGATTTATGAAAAGATCATATATATTATCAATTGCATCAATTTTATTTTTTTTAACTGGCTGTACCACTCAAAAAGAACTTGCATATTTTAATACCATTACTTCCGGTTCGACAGAGAGTCTGAATGCACAGATCAAAAATGCACGACCTGAACCAAAAATTCTGGTTGATGACCGTTTGACAATAACTGTATCAGCTGTAGATCCAAACGCGGTTGCTGTTTATAATCTGCCTTTTGTATCCTATGCATCTCCGGGTTCAGACCAAATTTATTCATCACCCGTTTTACAATCATATCTCGTAAACCCCGATGGCAAAATAAATTTCCCTGTACTGGGCGAAATTAAACTTGAGGGACTTACTTTACCCGAAGCTTCATATCTGATTAAAATGAAACTATCGGAGCACGTTGAAAATCCAATTGTAAATATCCAGTTTGTGAATTTCAGAATTACTGTTCTGGGTGAAGTTCTTCGTCCCGGACAGTTTACGATTCCGAATGAACGGGTCACCTTACTGGATGCATTGGGGCTGGCTGGCGATATGACTGTTTACGGACGTAGAGATAATGTGCTGATTACCCGAAACAACAACGGAAAACTTGAATTTGCCAGAATTAATCTCAATTCAGATGAAATTTTCAAATCACCATACTATTATTTGCAGCAGAATGATGTGATTTATGTTGAACCAAACACCGTGAAATCAATATCATCACAGAATATTCCTCTTTATTTATCTTCATTATCCACATTAGCCACTTTGGTCGCACTAATTTATTCAATTTCAAAAAAATAGTATTTTCGGGATTTAACAACCTGTTTTTACGAAATTTCAATAATATGGAAAAAAACAACAACATAAATAATACTGAGATTATTAATCTGAGGGAACTTGTTTCCAAATACGTTAAAAAGTGGTATTGGTTTGTGCTGGCAGTCATATTTGCATTTATCATTGCAACAATTTATTTAAAGAAAACTGATAACAAATTTCAGGTTCAGACTGTAATTTTACTTCGGAATGAAGATAAAACCAGCGAAATTTCCCAACTGGCTATGATGGAAAGTTTGGGGCTGATGGGAACATCCCGGGTGGTTGATGATGAAATTCAGGTGATAAATTCCAATAAAATCTTAAATCAGGTAATTGACACCCTGGGAATACAAGCTGAGTATTTTGAAAAGAACGGATTGAAGTACGTTGAAAAATATAAATCTTTACCTTTCGAACTGAATATACCGGTGCATTTTTCCGACTCGCTCAAAGCACCTGTAAGAATTGAAGTAAAGACGGGCACTGGGTCTTGTAAGATAAAGGTAAAATATGGAGAAGAGTTCAGCAAAAATTATACGCTGGATAATATACAGCAACCGTTCTCAACACCTGCAGGAACATTGAGTTTCAGAATAAATTCGACTGTTAAACCTGGGATGAAGTACAAAATCAAACTATATCCAAAGAAAGAGTTGCTGGCGCAGTTTCGTTCAAAACTGAATGTATCGGTAGTAAATAAACAATCCAATGCTATCAGAATATCTATCGTAGAGTCGAATATCAAGAAGGCTGAGGATATTCTGAACAAAATAGTAGAGTTATACAATCTGGACGCTATCATTGATAAAAATATCGTAGCAACCAATACCGGAAACTTCATCGAAGACAGATTAGTGCTGATAACAAAAGAACTTTTTGATGTGGAGTCGGAGGTTGAAAATTACAAAAAAGCCAATGCGCTGACCGATATTGCATCAGAAGCAGGCATTTATCTTGAATCCGCCAGCGAATATGAAAAAAAGATTGCCGAACTTGAAACTCAGCTCAATTTAATACAATACATTGAAAGCTATATCAGGGAAAATAAAAATCAGTATAACCTGATACCAGCCAATATCGGAATTGAGGATAAATCGCTGATGGAATTAATCCTCAATTACAATTCAGTGTTGCTGGAGAGGATGAAACTATCGCGTACTGCCAATGAAAAAAACCCGGTGCTGATGCAGCTTGAGCAACAAATAAAAGTGCTGAAAGGTAATGTACTTGAAAGCATTAGCAGTGTAAAATCAGGGTTGAAGATCGCCCGGAATGATGTGTCACGCAAAGATGCTCAGTTCAATTCTAGAATTAAAGCTGTTCCAACTCAGGAGAGACAGTTTCTGGAGATAAAACGTCAGCAGGAAATCAAACAGAATTTATATCTTTTCCTGGCTCAGAAACGCGAGGAAAATGCGTTAAGTCTGGCCAGTACAGCACCGGCAGCCAGAACTGTCGACCGGGCATATGCTTCATTGACGCCAGTATCGCCTAAAAGAATGATTGTTTATCTGGTAGCTCTGATTTTGGGACTGCTGATTCCGTTCTTGTACATTTACCTGAGAGATCTGATCAATAATAAAATTGAGGATGTTAAGGAGTTTCAAAAAACCGTTAAACCACCATTCCTGGGTAGTATTTGTATCAGTCGCGAATCAGACAGGGTGGCTGTGCAGGCAGGCAAAACGTCAACCATCGTTGAGATGTTCCGGTTGATACGTACCAATCTTCAGTTTGTCATCGGAAGTAAAAAAAATCCGGCAATCCTTGTCACCTCCAGTATCAGCGGTGAAGGAAAATCGTTTATATCTATAAATATTGCTATGTCACTGGCTTTATTGAACAAAAAAGTTGTACTGATAGGTATGGATATCCGTAATCCGGTGCTGAAGGATTATATGCATTTGTCGAATACCAACGGTCAGGGGGTTACGCTTTATCTCTCAGATTCCAGTGTTCAGCTTAGCGATGTAATCATTCCATCCGGTTATAATTCAAATCTGGATGTTATTCCGGCTGGTCCTGTTCCGCCCAATCCTTCGGAATTGCTGTTGAGTTCCCGACTCGATGAACTGATAATGGAACTCAAGAAAGTATATGATTACATCATTCTCGATTCAGCACCGATAGGTATTGTATCGGATACATACTTGCTCAACAGGGTAATTGATAACTGCATCTATGTTGCCCGTCAGGATCATACACCGCGTGAAGCTTCCAACCTGATCAATGAAATATATGCAGAGAAACGGTTGAACGGAATGGCACTCGTACTTAACGGCACTCCGGCCACTTCTGCATATGGATATGGTTACGGTTACGGACGGTCAAAGAATAAATTCAAGAATATGCCTAAACTTACTTTCGGGGATAAACTGAATGAATCAATCATGCGATTGTTCCATAAAGACTAAACAACAATAATTGTACAGTATAAAAAACTCTGAGACTATTCAGGGTTTTTTTATTGGGTAATGGGAAACTTATATATTATTGTAGTTTCCTTTTGTTGTTTTGTAATGAAATGATATATAATTAATTATATAAGATGTTGTTTTCTTATGAAAAAAAATATCTGATTTATTGAGCATCATTACTGTTTTTTTTATAGTTTTGCAAATTCAAATCATAATATGGAAAAATTAGCTGAAAA
Source organism: Paludibacteraceae bacterium (assembly GCA_035402725.1). Classification (GTDB taxonomy): domain Bacteria; phylum Bacteroidota; class Bacteroidia; order Bacteroidales; family Paludibacteraceae; genus UPXZ01. The sequence goes on from DAONDU010000058.1 coordinate 7,777, forward strand.
TATTGTTTATACCGCACATCAGAAATTTATAAATTTTGGTATAAAAAGTATCTCTGTTGATGATATATGCAATGAACTGCGTATATCTAAAAAAACTTTTTATATTCATTTCGGGCAAAAGGAATCTCTGATCGAAGCCGTATTGGAATATGAAATGAGAAAAAACACTGAGGTTTTTGAGAAAATGTATAAAAACAAGAATGCAATTGATGCCCTGATTATAATCATCAAAGAGCTTAAAAACCGCATAGATAAAGAACCGGATACATTTCTGCACGATCTGGAAAAATATTATCCGGTCACTTACGCGAAATTCAAAGACAAACAGACCGTCAGGATCAGAAGTTGTTTCGAGAATAATCTGAAAAAAGGGATAGAAGAGGGATTCTACAGAGAAGACATTGATATCGAACTCGTATCCCTGTTTCACTCCATACAGATCAGACACACTTTTGATGAAATGCAGAGTTTTACACCCAAAATACCGAAGAAACGTCTCGTGGATTTTTTTATAGATCTGATCGTAAAACTTATAACCAATGAGAATGGTTACAGGTACATGGTTGAAAACTATTATAAAATTGCTGATAATTAAGAAAAATAAAAAGATAATGAAAAAGACAGTATTATTCATTTTCGGATTGATATTCGCAGGTAGTGTGGCAGCACAGGATACCATTTCCCTGAGTTTGCCACAGGCAATCACTATCGCGTTAAGCGAAAATCCCACTATCAAGATTGCCGACAAAGAGATTAAAAGAGTGGAATACAACAAGAAAGAAAAATATGGAGCATTATTGCCCAATGTTTCTTTAGGATTATCGTATGCTAGGAGTTTGAAAAAACAAAAAATGTTTTTCTCGATACCCGGTATGCCTTCCAATCCCGATGGTATTGAAGTGGGTCAGGATAACACGTTCAATGGTTCCACCAACGGCTTGATGGCTACATTGCCTTTATTTGCTCCGGCACTGTGGCAATCAATCAATATGTCGGAACTTGATATGGAACTTGCGCTTGAAAGTGCGCGTTCCTCAAAAATTGCACTCGTTAATCAGGTTTCCAAAGCCTATTATGCCATTCTGATGGCGCAGGATTCGTACAATGTACTGAAAAGAACCTACGAAAACTCAACTGAAAACAACCGGATTGTTCAGAATAAATTCAAACAGGGAGTAGTTTCCGAATTTGAATCCATACGGGCCGAAGTACAGTTACGCAATGTCGGAGCCAATCTCTCAGCTGCCGAAAATGGGGTTGAACTGACCAGGTTGCAGCTTAAAATGCTGATGGGAGTGGGGATGGATCAGGAAATTAAAATCGAAGGCAGTTTGGCTGATTACGAAAATAAGATGTACTCCGATGTGTTGAAAATTGACACGACAACACTTGCCGAAAATTCGGACCTGAAACAGTTTGATATTAAATCACGTCAGCTTAACCAATCGGTTAAACTTCAGCGAGCATCGTGGATGCCTACACTTTCGGCCAGTTTCAACTATAATTATATGTCGTATGCCAACGACGATATCCTCTTCACAGGTGATCAGCGCTGGTTCCCTACATCGAATGTGGGCATTATGCTTTCAATTCCGCTATTTCAGGGCGGACAGCGTTACTTTAAAGACAAACAACTGCAAATACAGGTTGATGAACTAAAAGACCAAAAACTTAACCTCAAACGCAGTCTGGAACTGCAGGCAATGAGTTACATAAATAATATCGAAAAAGCAATGAAACTGATCGAATCAAACAAGGTTGCTCTCAGTCAAGCCGAAAAAGCAATGACTATATCGCAAAAAAGATACGAAGTCGGAGCAGGAACCTATCTGGATGTGGCAAATGCCGAACTGGCTTATCAGCAATCGGGCCTGGCATACAATCAGGCTATATATGACTACCTATCGGCAAAAACCGACCTGGAAAAACTTCTCGGAAATAAATAATATAACGGTAACAAAAAACATCATAAAATATGAAAAACTATAAATTATTAACTATCAGCTTAATAGCAGTTTTTTTTGGCTTTATATCATGTACTAAAACAAGCAAAGACAAAACGCAGCAGAAAGATGCTGTATTAACGGTTAAATTAGCCCAGGTTTTTGAACGGGATGTTCCCCAAAATCAGGAATATACGGCTACTGTTCAGCCTGAAATTAAAAACAATATTGCTCCGGCATCTCCGGGTCGTATCCGCCGTATATTGGTCAATGTGGGAAGCCGTGTAGCTGCAGGTCAGCGTATTGTTCAGATGGATGCTGCAAATCTGGCCAATTATCAGACACAGATTGATAACCTGCGCCGCAATTATAATCGTATTTCCGAATTGTTTGCCGTTGGCGGTTCATCGCAACAGGAAGTTGACAACGTAAAGGCTCAACTCGAACAGGCTGAAACCACCCTTCGTAATCTGAATGAAAATACCTATCTGACCAGTCCGATAAGCGGGATTGTTACCGCAAAGAACTACGACAGTGGCGATATGTATTCGGGACAAATGCCTGTACTGACTGTGATGAAAATAAATCCTGTGAAAATCCTGATAAATGTGTCGGAGTCGCATTATTCGAAAATAAAAGCCGGTATGAACGTAGATATCCATTTCGATGTTTTTCCGAATCAATCCTTCAGTGGCAACGTAAGCCTTATTTATCCCACTATCGATGAACGTACGCGTACTTTCCCTGTAGAAATAAAACTTGCCAATAATGACAGTAAGGTTCGTCCCGGTATGTTTGGACGCGTAACTATTAATTACGGAACCGAAAAAAGAGTTGTGGTACCCGATCAGGCTGTTATCAAACAGGCAGGTTCAGGAGCACGCTATGTATATACTTACAACGATGGAAAAGTAAGTTATTTGCAGGTAGAACTCGGACAGCGGCTGGAGAATGAGTACGAACTTATTTCCGGAGTTCCATCGGGAGCGCAGGTGGTGATAGCCGGACAGGCAAAACTGACCGATGGAGCAACTGTAAAGGTAGTGAAATAATCCTTTTTGAATGAAATTGTTTTTTTACAAAATAATTAAAAAATATAATTGATGAAAATATACGAAAGTGCTGTAAAAAAGCCGATTATGACGATATTGATTTTTATCGGAGTAATGATTTTGGGGCTTTTTTCACTGAATAAATTATCTATCGACTTGTTACCTGATATCGAAACAAATACGATTATGGTAATTACAAGTTATCAGGGCGCAAGTGCTGCCGATATCGAAACCAATGTTACCAGGCCACTGGAAAATACGCTGAATACTGTATCCAATCTGAAGAATATCACCTCTTCGTCACGCGAAAACAGATCAATCATAACCCTCGAGTTCGATTACGGTCTGGATATCGATGTGCTGACAAATGATGTTCGCGACAAGCTCGATATGGTTAAAACATTTTTGCCCGATGCTGCCGGCGATCCCATCATTTTCAAGTTTAGTACCGACATGATCCCGGTAATGATGATTGCTGCTACTGCTGATAAAAGTTTACCGGCATTGTACAAAATTCTGGACGATAATGTATCTAATCCACTGGCACGTATCAACGGAGTAGGTTCTGTCTCCATTAGTGGTGCACCCGAAAGGGAAGTGCAGGTATTTGTTGATCCGGCTAAAATGGAGGCATATAACCTGACCATCGAGGGTATTGGCCAGAATATACGGCTTGAAAACGTGAATACACCGGTAGGTAATATGGATATCGGAAGCGAAACTTATTCCATCCGGGTTGAGGGTGAATTCAGCGATGTTTCCCAATTGAAAAGTATTGTCGTCGGAACCTATAATGGTAAAACAGTTTATTTGTCCGACATTGCCAATGTGGTTGACGATAAGGAAGAACGGTTACAGGAAAGCTATACCAACGGTGTTCAGGGCGCAATGATTGTTGTGCAGAAACAGGCTGGCGCCAATACGGTTCAGATTGCCAACGAAATTAATAAGGTTTTACCCGATATTAAGAAGAATCTTCCACCCGATATAAAACTCAGTCTTATTAATGATACCTCGCAGAGTATTAAAAACACGATTAAGGGACTTGCAGAAACTGTTCTGTTTGCCTTTCTGTTCGTAATTCTTGTGGTATTGTTTTTCCTGGGCCGTTGGCGGGCTACCATCATCATCATCCTCACCATTCCGGTGTCGCTTCTGGCTTCGTTCATTTATTTGTATGCCACGGGAGGTTCGCTAAACGTTATTTCGCTGAGTTCTTTATCCATAGCTATCGGTATGGTGGTGGACGATGCTATTGTTGTGCTGGAGAATATTACCACACATATTGAGCGGGGAAGCAGTCCGAAGAGTGCTGCCATACATGGAACCAACGAAGTATCTTTGGCTGTAGTTGCCTCTACGCTCACCCTGATCGCCGTATTCTTTCCGCTGACGCTTATTTCCGGTATGGCCGGGGTGATGTTCGCGCAGCTCGGATGGATTGTTACAATCATCATGACGATGTCGCTGATTTGCGCCATGACACTGACACCGATGCTGAGTGCACAAATGCTTCAGTACAACAAAAACCACACTCCGTTTTTCAAAAAAGTATTTACACCTATCGAACGTTTTCTCGATGGGCTGGATGACGGTTATGCCCGAATGGTAAACTGGGCGGTTCGTCACCGCAGGACAGTGATGGTGCTGGCTACAGTTTTCTTTATTCTTTCCATGATACCGATGGCCTTTGTTGGATCCGACTTTTTCCCTCCGCAGGACAATGGCCGTATTGCCGTCAATATTGAAATGCCTGTAGGTACACGCATGGAGATTTCGCGTGAAGTGGCTTCAAAACTTGAAGCTGAATGGAGAAAAAAATATCCTTCCCTTGAAATTGTCAACTACACGGTAGGGCAAGCAAGCAGTTCGAATATATGGGGCTCCATGCAGTCGAACGGAAGTAACATCGTGAATATGAACCTGGGTATGATACCGCTTAAAGACAGGAGTTTATCGATGTTTAGTCTTTGTGACAGTCTGCGCCGCGATCTGGAAGTAATCCCCGAAATTCAGAAATCAAAAGTTATTGCCGGAGGGGGTATGAATATGATGGGAGGACAATCCACGCTCGACGTCGAAATATATGGCTTTGATTTCTCAAAAACGGATAAAATAGCTGCCAATTTGAAAACTGAACTGGGTAAGATTGACGGTCTGGCAAATATTAATATCAGCCGTCAGGATTATGTGCCCGAATATCAGGTTGATTTCGACCGCGAAAAACTGGCGCTGAATGGTCTTAATATCAGTACGGCTTCCAATTATCTGCGTAACCGTATCAACGGTTTGACAGCCTCGCTGTACCGCGAAGACGGGGAAGAATACAATATCCGTATCGCCTATGATCCGAAGTATCGCCAGTCCATTGAAGCCATCGAAAATATCCTCATATACAACGCTCAGGGTCAGGCAGTAAGACTGAAGGAGCTTGGTAAAGTGGTAGAAAGGTTCACACCGCCAACTATTGAGCGTAAAAACCGTCAGCGTGTCATCACCGTTGCTTCTACACTCTCCGGAACCACTATGGATAAAGCAATTAAATCAATCAATGATGCTATTGCTAAAATGGATATCCCTGGCGATGTTTACCTTGAAGTAGGAGGGTCGTACCAGGATCAGCAGGAATCATTCGCCGATATGGGAACTCTGCTCTTGATTATCGTACTGCTGGTATATATTGTAATGGCATCGCAGTTCGAATCCTTGGTTTATCCTTTTATTACCATGTTTTCTATTCCTTTCGGAATATCCGGCGTATCATTAGCTTTATTCATGTCAGGCCAGACACTCAACATGATGTCCGTTATCGGAGTTATCATGCTGGTGGGTATCGTGGTGAAAAATGGTATTGTGCTTGTGGACTATATCAACCTCAACCGCGAACGTGGTATGGGTATCGTTCAGGCAGTGGTTAAAGGCGGACGCTCCCGTTTGCGCCCTGTGGTGATGACCACACTGACCACCATTCTGGGTATGTTGCCAATGGCTTTATCCAACAGTCAGGGATCCGAAATGTGGAAACCGATGGCTGTGAGTGTTATCGGAGGTCTTACCGTATCTACCTTGCTGACTTTGGTAATTGTACCTTCGCTGTATGCCATCACAGCCGGTATGGGTATGAAACGGAAAATGCATAAGTTGGCCAAAGTAAATAAACAATCAGCACGATATTGAAAAGCTGTTTTAATCAATTAATTTGAAAACAAAATGAAAACGATATTTATTCCTTTCGATCAGGCTTTCAAAGATCAGGTCATTGCTTTACTGAACGAAAACCATGTACGTGGTTTCACTTTCTGGGATAATGTACAAGGTAGGGGAAGCAAAACAGGCGAACCTCATTACGGAAACCATGCCTGGCCATCATTGAACAATGCATTGCTCACCGTGGTAGATGATGAAAAAGTAAAACCAATTCTGGAGGCGCTGAAAAACCTCGATAAATCGTCTGAAATGCTCGGATTAAGAGCTTTTGTATGGAATATAGAGGAAATGTATTAAACGCGCACTGCACGTAAAACCATTCCGAAGCTGTCTTATACATTGTTGTAAGGCAGCTTTTTTTATTCAGCTGAAAGGGAATAACTGAACAGTTGATCCGGAGTGAGATGCTCAGAAAAACAAAAACGACCTCCCCCAAAAAATTCCCCGGTATTTCAATCTGTCGTTATCGGACGGAATTCGGAGTTATCAATCTGCAAATGTCTCAAATTCATGCGAACGAGGGAACGCATATAGATAATTCTAATTGTTTGCATCATTACAGCTGCTGTAAATAGTGATTTTGGGAGAAATAAATGGATGCTCAAATAAAATAGGAATGTTAGGCAATGTGAAAATGAATACCTAAACGTTATCAACAAAGATTAAAATAATCTTGAAAAATGTTGGATTTTTAAATTAAATCTGTAATTTCGTTGGATTGTTTTTTAAAAAATATGCATTATTGGCAGTTATTTTGTTTAATCGGAATTCTGAACATGACAGAAATACAACTGTTGTTTCAGTTAAAACTCCATTAAACAAGTGTTTACTCAAATTTAATCAAAGTAAAATAAAAGAAAAAAATGATTTCAGTTATTAATTTCCAGAATTAGCAAATACGTCGATAAAATAAAGGATAAGCCCGAAAATCCTGAAAAAATGGGAGAGTAAGCCGAAAAGCTAAAGAGTAGGCAAAAATTAAAAAAATAATTATTTATCACTACTGACCGACAAAAAACAAGATTTGTCGGTTTTAAATTTTATATGATTG
>DAONDU010000059.1:0-14939 GCA_035402725.1 Paludibacteraceae bacterium
ATTTTAACTCCGGAGACTTCCGAAAGCTTTTCCACATAGGCTCTGTATTCCTTTGCATTTTCCACTGCCATCGCTTTGTCGGGACGCCAGGTTGGCAGAACTTTCACCTCGAAACCTTCGTTTTTTAGCGAGATGTGATGTTCAAGACTGTCAACCGGATCATCGGTAGTACAAACTGTTTCGACATTATATAGTTTCATCAGTCCGCGGGCTGAAAATTCGGGAGTGCGCAGTTTGGCTGTACATTCTTCATAAATTTCGCTGGCACTCTGCGGATTAAGCAGTTTGGTTACTCCGAATGCGGATTTTAATTCCAGATGCGTCCAGTGATATAGCGGATTTCGCATAGTGTAGGGCACTGTTTCTGCCCACTTATCGAATTTTTCACGGTCCGTTGTATCTTTTCCGGTACAAAATCGTTCATCAACTCCATTAGTACGCATTGCACGCCATTTATAATGGTCGCCTTCAAGCCATATCTGACCGATATTATCAAATTTCCGGTCGTTAGCAATAAATTCAGGGTTCAGATGGCAATGATAATCGATTATAGGTTGCAACTTAGCATGTTCGTGATACAGTATTTGGGCTGTTTCTGTTTGCAACAAAAAATTTTCGTTAATAAATTCCTTCATTCTTAATGCTTTATATTTATTTCTTCTTTGTTTTCACCAATACCGGATTATTGAGACGGTCGAGCACTTCATTCACACATTTCAGGAAAGTTGCTTTATCGGCTACTGGTTCCCAGTCGAGTTCCCAGGTAGGCATAAAGTAATATTCCACTGTTCCGTTTTCGGGCTGTAGAACTATTACATGGCTTAATTCATCTTCAGTAATTTTTTGCAACTGTTTTGTGCGGTAAAATACGGTAAGTCCTTGCATATCGTTGTTGAGACTTTGTTTGCCAAAAGTAGCTATGTAGGACCATTCCCCGGTAGATTTTTCGGGTTTTATCAGTTCTGCATTTTTATCTTTGACAATACCGGTGGCAATATTTGGCAGGTTTTTATCCACTGAAAGCTCCATGTGCGAAGCACGACTGCCGGCATCAATGGATATGAGCGATTTCAGGTTGCATTTAACTCCGTTTGCCTGCCATCCGTAATAGTTTGTCAATACCTGCGAACGTATTTTCCCATCGGCAGGTATAAGGCTGATTACACTGTCAGTTTTTTCAACACGTACAGCCTTAGTTCCATTCCAAACGGCTATTGAACCTAAACCCAGGGAGTTTCCCACTTTCATATTGTCCATTCCCCAATCTGCCATATGGTGATATTTTTCGTAATCTTCAGTCCCTACAAACGGAAGCACAATACCCGGCGTGCGTTTTCCAAATACATCAATTCCGTTACGCCAGTCAAGATAAAAGCGAAAAGCTACCTTGTCACTTTCCCACCCCGGACCTTCGTATTTTATATAGTAGGCGTGATCGGTAAAGTTGTCAGGCATACGCATGTAATTGGGTTTTACCCACGAGAATCCACCTTCATATACCTTTCCGGCAAATTTTCCACCAATTTTGTGGGCAATTTCAGCATACGTACGTTTGGGATATTTGTCGGCGTTTCCTTTTTTTAAATAATATTTTGTTGTGGAAAATGGTTTGATATCGGCTACAGGAAAAATTGCCTTCTGATCTCCCTTGAGGTCGGTTGAAATTTCGAGCGGAACAATTTCATTTTCAGACGAAACAACCACATAATTTCCTGCCGTAAGTCGAGAACCGGACAGTGGCACTTCCACGGTATAATCCCGGAGTGTTTTGTCCGATTTATTTGTTACCAGAACCGTCTGTGAAGCGACCGTTTGCGCACCAGATATTAGAGAAATTAAAAACAGCGTTAGACTGATGTTATAATAAAGTAATTTTTTCATCTTGAATACTGATAAAAAATTGACAATAGAATTTCGTTTTTCGGGAGATTAAGTCCGTGCAAATATAATCATAATTTTTATGCTGGCTTCAGCAAAACAGTATAAAAAAGTACCAAAAATATGATAATAAAGTATATAATAATGATAAAATACATATATCACGGCAAAAAAACCATTCCGTCTTACATTATTATTCTGATTTTATTTTTGAGACAGCAGTAAATCTGCAGCATTTATTAGATACCCTCAAATATATGGAAGGCTTTCTGTATGTTATTGATATCGGTAAAAATAACCGAGCGCTTGCCGTTTTGTTCGCGAAGACGGCAAATTCGCGGATTGCGGGCCATATATTGCAATAACCGACCAAATTCGTCGGACTGGTAATATGTCGATTTCAGGTTGGATACTAAGTAAGCAATCATCTGTCCGTTTTTCAATACCAGTTTTTCAACACCGAAACGCATTGCATTCCATCTCAACCGGACAATCAGCATGAGATCGGTTGCCTGTTGGGGTAATTTGCCGAAACGGTCTTCAAGCTGCAGTTGAAAGGCATTCAACTCATTCTCATTTTCCAGATTATCGAGTTCGCGGTACATATTGATACGTTCTGACACATTTTCGATATACTCGGACGAAAACATCAGTTCAAGATCTGTATCAATCTGACAATCGGTAACATAAGCCGTTTTCTTGTCCTTTTCTACCCGTTCGTCTGCATATAATTCAGCAAATTCTTCGTCCTTAAGCTCATGGACTGCCTCGTTGAGTATCCGCTGATAGGTTTCATAACCCAGATCGGCAATAAATCCGCTTTGTTCGGCGCCAAGCATATTTCCGGCCCCACGTATATCTAAATCCTGCATGGCGATATTAAATCCGCTTCCCAGCTCGGAGAAAGTTTCAATAGCCTGCAACCTGCGTCTGGCATCGGGAGTGAGCAAACTCATTTCCGGCGCAAGCAGGTAACAGTAAGCTCTGCGATTGCTTCGCCCTACCCTGCCCCGGAGCTGATGTAAATCGCTCAGTCCAAACCGATGAGCGCTATTAATGATGATGGTATTTACATTAGGAATGTCGATACCGGATTCGATGATAGTTGTGGCAACCAGCACATCATATTCATAATCAATAAAATCCACGATCACTTCTTCAAGTTTTTCAGCCGGCATTTGTCCATGACCCACAGCTACCCGACAACCAGGCACCAACCGTTTAATCATTGCCTCAATCATATAGATGTTCTGTATTCTGTTGTTAACAAAGAATACCTGACCATTTCGGTTCATTTCTAACTGTATGGCCTCCCTTATCACATCTTCATCGAACGCATGTATTTCGGTTTGTACCGGATAACGGTTTGGTGGTGGAGTGTTGATAATCGACAAGTCACGTGCACCAAGCAAAGAGAATTGCAGTGTACGGGGAATTGGTGTAGCGGTCAGTGTGAGCGTATCTACATTGACTTTCAGTTCTTTCAGGCGTTCTTTTACGGTCACTCCAAACTTTTGTTCCTCATCGATGATAAGCAAGCCGAGGTCTTTGAATTTTACCGTTTTCCCTACAAGTTTGTGGGTTCCGATAATTATGTCTATTTCCCCTTTTTCCAATCGGTCAAGCGTCTCCTTTGATTGTTTTGGAGCTTTAGCCCTGCTAAGGTAGGAAATGGTGCACGGAAAATCTTTTAATCGGTCTTTGAAGGTATTGTAATGCTGCATGGCAAGCACAGTGGTGGGCACAAGCACTGCCACTTGCTTGCTGTCGGCAACAGCTTTGAAAGCAGCACGGATTGCCACTTCGGTTTTCCCAAATCCCACATCGCCGCAAACAAGCCGGTCCATGGGCATTTCGGACTCCATGTCTTTCTTTATATCAGCGGTTGCTTTTGACTGATCAGGGGTATCTTCGTATATAAAAGAAGCTTCCAACTCTTGCTGCATATAGCTGTCGGGTGAATATTGGTATCCGGCTTCGGCTTTACGTTTGGCATAGAGTTTTATAAGCTCGCGGGCTATGTCTTTTACTTTAGTTTTGGTACGTTCTTTCAGCCGTTCCCAAACGCCACTGCCCAGTTTGTTGACGCGTGGTGCTTCACCTTCTTTTCCTTTGTATTTGGATATCCGGTGCAGTGAATGAATACTTACAAAAATAATATCATCATCTTTATAAATCAGTTTTACCATTTCCTGCATCTTACCGTTCACATTTGTCCTTACCAGTCCACCGAATTTTCCAACACCGTGATCCACATGCACCATGTAGTCGCCCACCTGAAACTGGTTGAGTTCCTTGAGAGTCATCACCACTTTTCCCAGTCTGGTCTTATCGGTTTTTAACTGATACTTATGAAAACGGTCAAATATCTGGTGGTCGGTATAACATACGAGCGACAAGTCATGATCTATATAACCTTCATGCAGGGTGTTTTTTACCGGTTGAAATGTAATATTGTCTTCTCTGTCGGCAAATATGGCAGCTATACGGTCGGTTTGCTTGACGCTGTCGCTGAAAATATAAACGCGATAGCCTTCTGTCAGATTCGTTTTCAGGTTTTCGCTGATCAGATCAAAATTCTTTTGAAATACAGGCTGTGGTGACGTGTTGAACTGTATCGTCGTTTTAGTCTTAAAATATGACTTATTGGCCCATTCCAGTTTACGAAATTTATCTACACCCTGTATAAATTCATCCCCTGTAATATGTGTTGTATGCAGGCTCTCAACCACATGATCGCCACTATTGGCTTTTATGAGTGCCTCATCGTAAAGTTGATTGATACGATCGCGAACAAAGCCGGCGTCGGTAAACTGAAACCAGGTATCTGCCGCAACAAATTCAGTTATAGGTACGAGTTTAGTGGTTTTATCACCTTTCCTAAGGTTAGGCACAATCTCTACCTGCAGTCTTTTTTCCTGCGAAAGCTGTGTTTCGATATCGAATACCCGGATGGATTCCACCTCATCACCAAAAAAATCGATACGATAGGGCATTTCATAGGCATACGAGAAAATATCAACTATTCCGCCCCTCACCGAGTATTGTCCCGGTTCATAAACAAAATCCACACGCTCAAATCCATACTCAACCAACATTTCTGTCAGAAAATCCATACCGATGCTTTCACCGGTTCGCAGTCTGATAGTTTTGGTTTTCAGACCCTGTGAAGTGATTTGCTTTTGCAGAATTGCCTCTGGATAACTCACAATCACACATGGAGATGAACTATTGACAAGCCTGTTGAGAACTTCTGTTCTCAGGATTTCGTTAGAAGCATCCAGTTGCGACAGACGAATTGCCTTTTTGTAAGATGATGGGAAAAACAATACTTTCTCGTCAGACAGTATCTGTCTCAGGTCGTTGTACAGATAAGCGGCTTCATCGGCATCTTTCATAACAAAAACCTGTATATGAGGCGCTTTTGTGAAAAGTGATGCGGCTACAACCGACAATGATGATCCACACAAACCGGATATTTTCACATTCTGTTCGTGCGTGGCAGCCCAGAGTGTCAGCGCTTCAATTTGCGGGTGACGGGCATAAATCTGTTGAAAATCAGTAAGAGTCAACATTTAATCAGCTGCAAAGATACAATAAAATGCATAAAACATAAAAAAATTTATTCTTCAAAACATTTCATTATTAAGTGTTATTACAGTAAATTAGAAGTTTATATGAAAAACACTTGTTTTCGAAAACATATTTTTATCTTTGTTTTTTTTATTATTCATAAACCAGACACTAAAAGATTAGGAAGTAACCGAAAATCCTTACGAGTAGGTAGTAATTCAAAAAAGTTAATTGATTATGAAAAGAAATTTAGCAGAATTTTTTGGTACATTTTGGTTGGTATTAGGTGGCTGCGGTAGCGCTGTGCTGGCAGCCGGAGTTCCTGATGTTGGAATCGGTTATGCCGGTGTGGCGCTTGCTTTCGGGCTTACCGTTCTGACAGGTGCATACGGACTTGGCCACATATCAGGCGCGCATTTCAATCCGGCAGTCACTTTTGGACTGTGGGCAGGCGGACGATTTAATGCGAAAGACATTTTACCCTATGTTATCTCTCAGATTCTGGGTGCTATCCTGGCTGCAACGGTTTTATATGTTGTGGTAGTTTCGAGCGGTATGGAAATTGGAAGCTTTGCAGCTAATGGATACGGAGAACTTTCACCCAACGGCTATTCACTTGCAGCTGGTATTATCACCGAGTTCGTCATGACCTTCATGTTCCTGCTGGTAATTCTGGGGGCAACCGACGAGCGCGCTCCAAAAGGTTTTGCCGGTCTGGCAATCGGCTTGGCGCTTACTTTGATACATCTCATCAGCATTCCGGTGACCAACACTTCTGTCAATCCGGCACGCAGTATCAGTCAGGCATTATTTGTGGGAGGTACCTATATCACTCAGCTTTGGATGTTTATTCTCGTACCGGTAGTTGCCGCCATGTGTGCAGGTGTTGTTTACCGATTTTTCAAAGCTGAAGTTTCAAAATAAACCATTCAATCTTATAATAAAAAAACGAGGTTCACATTTTATTTTATGAACCTCGTTTTTATGAAAATATGCTTTTATTAATTACTCCACCACTTTCAGCGCTTCATCCACAGCTTTCAGTGTAGGTTCTACCGAAATAGCTGACCCGACACTTCTTTTCATCCAGATTTGAGGAACAATCCTTCCCTGTGTGTACATTCGCTGCAATTCTTCAGCAAAGTTCTTGCCTTTCATCTGTTGTTCTACCTGAAAGTCGATAAGATGTCCTAGCGGATAATAGGATAAATACAACGGATAATCTATCATGTGGGAGTAAATACCCAGTATTGGTTCATCTTTTCCTCCCAGAATTCCGGCATAGTACTGATTCCAGACTTTCTTCGCTTCTTCTATTACAGCATCCTTCAACTGCGCGGGAGTTGCATCGGGATTTGCGTACATCCATTGCCATACCGCAATATCCACCAGCGCGACACCCATTATTTCATAGCACGACCAGAAATTATCCAGTGCCAGATAACTATTAGCGTCGGGATTGGTATTTTTCATTCCGAGTAATTCCAGATCGCGTTTCTGAAACATAAATGCCACCGCTTCGGTAAAAGCATTATTGGGCACTCCATTAAGCATCCAGTAATCCACATCATTGAGTGTAATGGTTTGTTCCGTATTGTGTCCGAATTCGTGCACAGCAATGTTGTATCCTTTGTAATCCATTCCTTTGGAGCCAATTCGTGTACGCAAATGAGCCTTATCTCCTTTCATCATCGCTCCCCAGGCATGTCCGGCACCGAGCGAAGGATCGACCTGAACGAGCGATGCTATCTGCTGTGCTTTTTCAGTTTTGAATCCGAGTTTGATGAGGATGGTCGATAAATCCTTTTCGAGTGCTTTGGGGTTTGGATACTTTGCAGCAGTAATTTTAGTCAGATCATCTTCGGATATTGCTCCCTTTGCCTTAAATCCGTTGTACCAGATATCGTACGGACGGAGTTCGCGACCCAATTTAGACTGAATAAGCTTTGCAACTTCCTTTACCTGTGGTGATGCCAGTAAGGTGCGGAATAAACTTTCCACATCTTTCAGCGGAATTTCCATCGCGGCATCAAAATTACGTGAAATAGCGTCGGGATAATTCGGGGAGAAAGCATCAATCTGTCGGTTGGCTTTGAAATTATTGAGCAGCACCTCGTAGCGTTTGTTGTTCTCGGCATTCGGGGTAATTTCTTTTCGGTTCTGATAGATTTTATTTGTAACAGGATTCCAGGTATAGTCAGCTTTATTGATTACTTCCTGCGGAATAGACTGATCGATAATTCGTTTCATTACTTCATAAATCATTTCCTGCTTGGCATTTCCGTTCAATTTATCGGCATAATCCGATTTCAGTTCGTCGCGCAATCCCCAGTGTGTTATCAGCTGCATATCGGCAGGAAACAGCTTCACACCTTTGTTATCAACAAGTTGTCCCATAAAGATATTGTAATTCGAGATATACGAATCGGCATCGGTCAGTGTCTTTGACAAATGCTGGAGCACATCAGAGGGCACACGTGAAATAAAACGATCACCCATACGGGCATAAGCCCATTGTTTGCGGCTCCAGGTATCTCCCAGTTTTGTTTTTTCTTCGAGCGTATAGAATGGAAAATTAAGTGCCGTGATGAATGCCACTTTATTGGCATAAAGATCTTCATCGAGATGCGCGGTAATGTCATATCCGCCAAAAAGCATATCAACAGGGGTGACATCATAACCGGTTAGTTGAATCGGTTCTTTGAGTTTAACATCAATCTGATGCAGATAACCGTTTATTGTCTCAAAATTTTCTTCCAACCGCTTGTAAAGCACATCCAGCTTCAGGGTATCACTGATAAAGTTCTCGCGGCAGAATTGTGCAAATTCTGTTTCACTGCCATCGGCTTCTGTCCAGAGTGCCGCCACTTGCTTTACTCCCCGCTCTACCCTGAATTTAGCCGATGCTCCAAGGGAGTCTATTAATGCCGAGCTAACCTTTTCCACCGTACTTTCGGTAATATTATTCTTTTGCTTCATAGTCTCTTTTCCGTTATTTCCGGATTTGCATCCGGCAACTGCAATGACAGTTACCATGCATGTGATTAGTACTGATTTAAATTTATTCATTGATTATATTTTAAGTATTTAAAAAATAGAATTAATTCAACGACAAAGATATACAGAATTTCTTATCATCAGGCATTCAATTGGTGGATAATCTGAATGTTGACCGCAGAATTTAACTGCTAATATAATCCATCGGACAATAATTATATTCGGGATAATGTTTTTTTGCGATTTCTGTCGAAACAAAATAATGAATTAAAATGTTTTTCTATTGAGAAAGATATTAATTTGATTTACAACTGCTTTTGACAAATATATATTGAGACAAATGTTGAGATAAACCACCTTAAAAAATCTAACTGCCATGTTAATCAAAGTTTGCGGAATGATTTATCCGGATAACATTCGATCTGTTGCCGGTTTGTTTCCCGATTTTATGGGATTTGAACTTTTTCCGGCTTCTCCAAGATATGCAGGCAACAATATTGATATCTTTACATTGAAACATATTCCCGAAAAAATAAAAAAAATTGGCGTGTTTGTCAATGAAGATCTTGAAACGATTATAGGTAACGTATGTAAATATGATCTGGACGGAGTACAAATTCATGGCGCCGACAAGGTAAAAGTATGCAATGAATTAAAAAAAGATAATTTAATTGTTATAAAAGCTTTTTCTGTGATGAATATCGATAATTTCAAGATGACAAATGCATACTCGGAGGTATGCGATTATTTTATTTTCGACATCCGGAAAGATGTTTACGGACGAATTTCTGAAAAAAAATTCAACTGGAATATACTTTCGGAATACCGGGGCAAGATACCATTTCTGCTCAAAGGTCACATGTCAGCCGATGACGTGCATCTGATCAAGCACTTCAAACACCCGAAACTTGCCGGTGTCGATGTTAACAGTAAGTTTGAAGAAAAATTAGGCGTTAAGGATGAAGAAAAACTAAAATCGTTTATCATGGAAATCAGAAGAAAGGAAGATTACAGCCTCATACCTACAAAGGTAGTTTAAGATTCCTTATTATATAAAATATAAAGGCGTTTACGGTTATGTAAACGCCTTTATATTTTTAATTACATACGATTTAACTTAATTGAATTATTCCATCATCTTTAACTCAGCTTCGGCGTTGGACTGGTCAATTACTTTAACATCATAAAGTATTTCGGGTTCAAATTTTTCTTCCATAATTGCTTTGTAGAGATTTTTCACTCCGTTGTAACCCATCGCCTGAAAATCCTGTTTCACGGTAGCACAGTTCGGGTTCGTTTTAATATACCTAAGCAGAGGCTTTGACACGTCAAAAAACATTGAAACGCCTCCTTTTTTCATATACCTCGCCAAAGCCGGTACGCTATCCACTCCGCTCAGTACGGGTACGCTCCAGAGCAGTTGAACGCCATTTATTTTCTTATTTTCATTGAGTTTGATACTCAGTAACTCTTTGCCAAAATCAGCCATTTCAAGCGAATATAAGACGCCATTTATTTTATCGGCACCCACTACATCCCGAAATCCTTTCAATCGTTGCTTCATGTTGAGGGCGGTAGTGCCGCCGCTTAACACCAAAATCTGCTCCGGTTTTCTTTTGTTTTTTTCGTAAAGTTTCAGCAGAGTTTCACCACAAATTTTACCTGCTTTTTCATTGTCGGTGCCAATGTAAAAGATCCGTTTGCTTACCGGGCAGTCGGAGTCGTATGTTGCTACTTTTATTCCGGCTTTTGCGGCTTCGTTGATGGGTTCACGCAAGAATTCCTCATCGTTGCAACTGATAAGAATTCCATCGACTTTGTAGTGTATCAAATTCTCTATCAGCTCTTTCTGTTTTTGTCCGCTGTTTGATGTCGGCGCTTCCCAGGTCATTGTTATGCCCAGTTCAGCAGCAGCTTTGGCAGCACTGACTTTTACCTGATCAAAAATTTCATTATCCACTTTCGGGATAACTGCTATTACAATATCTTTCTTGTTGCGTTCCTTTTTACCGCAGGACACGAAAGCACCTGCTATCAGACATAACACAGTAATTAAAATCCAAGTTCTTTTCATAATAATTATCGTTTAATGTTTGAAAATATTTTAAGTTAATAACCCGATTGTATGCATAGTCCAAAACGGATTTTTTCAATCTGAAAAATGATTTAACCTGCAATTCTTCAATTAAATGACAGGGTAAATGTATTAATCCTTTATTCTGATTTTCAATATCAGTAAACGATTTTAATTTGCGTTTTTATACCGTTTTGCAATTCTATTGTATTTCGGCTTATTTTGCTGTTGATTTTTTGTTTCTGTGCCCCATTCCTACTCCTTCGCCCCGGCTTCCATTTCGGATTAAACTTCGCTTCACTTCATGAGCATAAACATGATCGTGAACTCTCTCTCTGTTATCCCTGCTGTTCAAAAACCATGTCTTGTAATGTTCACCTGCCTTACCGCCGGAAAAAACCTCTTGTCCTAACCGGCTTAATAATTTGAAAATATTCATAACCCCCGATATTAAGTTAGACTTTATGAGAACAGATACTTATTCAATAGATAAACAAATTCCGCTTAATTTAGTTGAATGATTTTCTATTAAAAACCTGTTATCGGTTATATTTTTTTTAGACTCAGAAAAACTGCCAACATTCAGGTTTTCCATTTGTTATTTATATGTACACTAAATCATCTTACCTTATTTATGAAAAAGTCAGACTGCGAAATATTCCGCGTATTTCTCCTTTCTGCTATTTTCAGTATAGCTATGGGTGTATTGGAGGCTATTGTAGTTATATATATTCGTATGGTTTATTACCCTGCCGGTTTTAGTTTTCCGTTGAAGTTTCTTACGCCGGACATGATGCAAGTCGAGTGGATTCGTGAAATTTCAACTGTCATTATGTTAGCTGTGGTTGGTATTTTGTCAGGTAAAGACAATTTAAGTCGTTTTTTGTATTTTCTTTACTCTTTTGCCGTCTGGGATATTACATATTATGCAACATTAAAAATTTTCCTGGACTGGCCAGCCAACCTTCTGGTTTGGGATATACTATTTTTAATACCTCTGCCCTGGTTGGGTCCGGTTTTAGCACCGGTTATCTGTTCTGCTTTGATGTTATTTATGACTGTTTCTTTTATGTATATGAAAAAAGTTGTGCGCGATTTCAGAGTTTACCCGAGGGAATGGGTTTTCATACTTACCGGCGCCACTCTTGTTATTCTGTCCTATACTCAGGACTTTATGACGTTGATTTTTCAAAATGAATTTAATCTGTACGAGAATTCAGATTTTTGGAAAACAGCAAGTCTGTATGTGCCCGAAAAATTCAACTGGCTTACATTTAGCACAGGAATAGTGCTTATTCTCATGAGCATAATCTTCTCGCTGTATCAGTACAGAAAAAAATAAATTGAACTTTTTCTTTTACACAACCAGCGTTCAAATTCGCCTGAGTTAATCTGATTAGTATAAAAGTATAAAAGTATAAAAGAATAAAGATTTCTTTCATGGTTTATTGTTCTTTAATGTCATCTTTATCCTTCATAAATCTCACAAGGAGAAACAATGTGAGTAAAATCACACAAAAGCCAATAATAATAATTACTGTAATGCTCATACCCGTTTCAGTTTTTTTTATTTAATCCAGAAAAATTGTTATTGTATGCTGGTATTATATAATTACCGGATTTGTTCAGAAATATGACTTCACCTGATAAAATCCTTTGTTGACATCTTCATACAATTTCTCCAAACTCTGCCTGCTGGTTATTTTATAGGTTTTTTTCTTATAGATAACAACACCGTATAACTCATCTTCTTCATGGTTTGTATTTAATAAATTTTCAACCTTTACCTCCAGAATTCGGGCAATCTTTTCCATAATTTCAATTGACGGATCACCGGATATACTCCTTGACAGATATTCCTCTGTTACACCAATTTTTTCAGAAATTTCTTTTATTGTATAACCCCTCGACCTTATTAATTCATATACTCTTAACATATCGCTACTGATTTTAAAAAATTAAACAATCTTCAAACTCCTTTTCGATAAAATTTAGTTTTCTTCTGTACGGTTAACCACAATAAATCAAACACGAAAACATAACTCTGCACAAAATAAGAACGTAAATATTCTGTTATTTGTTTTTTCAGATTTACTAAAAGAGTATAAATCAATAAAAAAATGAGGTTCATCAATCGTATTTTCTGATTGGTTATTTTTTTTTGCATGAAGTTTGCCATATTTTTAACTCCGGTTTATTTTTAATCTCACCGGATGAAATGATGTGTAATTAAACGTAATTAAAGCAAAAACATCAACTATCGGCAAAATGAAACTGTTTTATAAACGAATTCTTTGATTTTAATTTTCAGAAGTTGTGGTTAAAATCCTGCAAAAAAAGCCTGATTTTCTATTTTTATTGATTGCTAAAGTAAATGCGGATATAGCTTGTGTTTATATCCGATTTTTCCTTTCTGTTAAGGTCAACAGAAAGTTATACTCTGCAGAGCCGGAAAATCATTTAAAATCCCCATCCTCAAATTCAGGTGTAAACTTATATTAATCAGATATTTGAATGTTTATATCACAAATCAGACTATGAAAATATTCTTAAAACTATCCGGTTTAATTTTGCTTATGTTCGTTGGATGTACATTTGATTCTGAGATAGATGAGTTGAATGCACCAGCATTGAATAAATCGAAAGATCAGATCTCATTGCAGACTTCAGAACCTAAAACTGTAACTGTTCCTATAAAAGCTGACTTTTATTCTATACCCGATACTATTCTTCCCGGAGTGGGATGTACCCCAACTCAAGCTAATATCATAATGAAAGGGGGCGGATGGATTGGTGGAAATGCCAGTCATACAGGTTTGGTAAATTTGAATGAAAGTCACTGGGTAATGATCAACTGTTCCTTTGATCCTATTACATATCAGTTGACTACTTTGGCTGAAGGGAAGATTACAGCTGCCAACAAAGATTATTATCTCTATCAGGTAACGATGGTTACTCAGTTACCCGGTGGTGATTTCACGGGAGAAGTAACTATTAATGATGGTACAGGAAAATTCAGGGGAGCAACCGGTACTTTAATGATTAAGGGTCTCGTCGACCATATAACAGGAATAATCACGTTTACCGGTGAAGGTACCATTACTCTGGTTGTGGGCGAAAATCATAAAAAATAAAAGATAAATTTCGCATGAAGTAATTTATCTAAATATCAGCGATTTATAAATATTTTTTTTTCAGACAGCGTTCGTTAATTTAGAACGCTGTTTTATTTTTCAGAACTTGTTTGGTGATTTCTTGGGATAGTATAATTTTCAAATTGTCTTCTAAATCCGGCATTACACACATTTATTCATATAAATTTCATCAACAAACCGGATATAATGGTTGTTGTAATAATGTAAGATACAACTGAATTAACCACCTACAAAAGACCTATATTATGGAAACGAATGCAAATCACCCAAAAATTAACCGGAAAGAGCAGGAAGCCGGTGAAGAACTGGAAAAGTTGAAATACATTCAGGATCATTATCTGAATTCTCTCTCACAGGACCAAATTAAGCAATACAATGCAATGACTAACACGGAAAAACTGATTTCACTTGCAAAGTTTCAGGAAAAGGAAGACCAGTACACCATGGAAAAATCAAGGCATTTGGGAATTAAATCCGAAAATTTCAGCGAACTGGACGCGCTGATTAAAAAATACCTGCGCGCACTGCCCGACAAAGACATCAAAAGACTTAAATTACATCTGGTAAAAGTTGCAAAAATCGTCGACGAACAGATTGAAACTAATATCCGGAAAGAAAAGGAAAATGAAGAAAAAAAACTTGCCCTGGAAATTGAACGACTCGAAAAACAGCTGGCAAGCAAAAAAGAAAAACTGAACTTCCATTTGTAGGTTTCTCTAAGACCGGTTTTCACGTTGAACGGGCTAATGGTATTATAAATGATATTTTTTATCCACACTTTGACCGAAAGCGATCGTGGTGTTTGATTGTTGTGTTTTTTATTCTAATTTTGGGCGAATTATCGGTTTCTGATACCACGACAAAATTATTCAAATGAAACGAGCATGAACACAGAGGTTCTCCAAAGGGTATGAAAATCTGACATGCGAGTTCCATGTGGCAATTTAAAAACAATTATTTACACATGAAAAAACACGTATCTTTATTTTTTCTGTTTATTTTTCTGTTTTGTCAGAATATTGTTTCTGTTTCTGCCAGTGAACCTGATTCTGCTTTTCTATTTTCTTATTCAACCCTGAAAAACGACGGACGTAACGGCTTGCATTTTGCCTGGAGCATCGATCAGACCAACTGGCATTCAATTGGCCCGGAACACCGCTTCCTTTTCAGTGATTACGGACGCTGGGGTACCGAAAAAAGATTAGTGACCCCTTTTCTTTTTCAGGACAATAAACAAATCTGGCACTGTCTCTGGAGCCTGA